>DRQI01000142.1 GCA_011330545.1 Flavobacteriia bacterium | reverse complement strand
TAGTAAATAACATAGCAATAACGTCTAGTATTTATATTTATTAGTTCTTTATAAAAAAACCTCAACATCACTGTTGAGGCTTTTGTACCTTGGGTGGGAATCGAACCCACACTCCGTTGCCAGAACTGGATTTTGAATCCAGCGCGTCTACCAATTCCGCCACCAAGGCCTATTTTAGAGAATCTCTAATTTTTCGCAACTTCTCTTTACCAATACCAGATTTCCAATACTTTTCTCGTGTTCTAGCTTCCATTCTAGTATTACAAACCTCTGAATATATTAATTCAAAAGGCCTATAAAATTTCGTAGTTCTTTCTCTACCGTCATTATGCCTTTTTATCCGTTTTTCAATATCTTGTGTTAATCCTACATAAATATAATTATGTCCTAAACTTGATATTGCATATACGTAATACATTTCAATCTTTAAGCGCGCCTGCCTGCGGTAGGCAGGTCTACCAATTCCGCCCTGCCTACCGGCAGGCAGGCACCAAGGCAAAAAATAAAATTCAGACTGCAAAGCTAAAAAATATTTTTGGTCTATCCCATATTTTATAAGATAACTACAACTTCTTTTTTAAATAATTTTTACTTTTGCCATCTATAGCTAACTATTTAAAAACAACACAACTAATAAGCAACAAATGAAACTTAAAGTACCCAAACCCAAGCTCTTTGCTTGTTCTCAATCAATAGAATTGGCACAAAAAATAGCCAAAGCTTACGGCACAGAGCTCGGAAAATCTAAAAAAAATATTTTCAGCGATGGAGAATTCCAAGTTTCTTTCGAAGAATCTATACGGGGACGACGCATTTTTATCATCGGCTCTACCTTTCCGTCTTCAGATAATTTAATGGAAATGCTCTTGATGATTGATGCTGCCAAACGCGCATCGGCCAGGCATATCACCGCTGTTATTCCTTATTTCGGATGGGCACGGCAAGATAGAAAAGACAAGCCGAGAGTACCCATCGCCGCAAAAATGATAGCCAATTTATTGCAAGCAGCCGGCGCTACCCGAATTGTTACGATGGATTTACACGCCGACCAAATTCAAGGATTTTTTGAAAAACCAGTTGACCATTTATATGCGTCAACTATTTTTTTGCCTGCCATTAAAAGTTTAAACTTAGACAATATTACCATTGCTTCACCTGATATGGGCGGTTCTAAAAGGGCATATGCTTATTCTAAGTTTCTTGAAAGTGAAGTTGTTATTTGCTACAAACAACGAAAAAAAGCAAATGTAATCTCTCACATGGAACTTATCGGCGAGGTAAAAGGCAGAAATGTAATCATTGTTGATGACATGGTAGACACTGCCGGAACATTGGCAAAAGCTGCCGGTTTAATGCTAGAAAAAGGCGCCAAAAGCGTACGTGCCATTTGTACCCATGGGGTGCTTTCGGGTAAGGCTTATGAGCGTATTGAAAATTCGAAATTATTAGAATTAATTATAACCGATACTATCCCATTAAAAAAGCAAATTTCTAAAATAAAAGTTATATCTTGCGCCCCCTTATTCGCTGACGTGATGCATAAGGTGCAAACCAATCAATCTATCAGTGATCAATTTTTAATGTAATTTAAACAATTAAACACCCTTAGTTACATTTTTTAAGAATACGGATAGTTATTTTGGGTGTTCTATCTAACAACAAAAAACAATAAATACAAACAGATGAAATCTATTACAATCAAAGGATCTCAAAGAGAAAGCGTGGGCAAGGTTGCTACCAAAGCCTTACGTAATGCTGGAAAGGTTCCTTGCGTGCTATACGGAGGAGACAAGCCAATTCACTTTTCAGCTGACGAATTATCGTTCAAAAACTTGGTTTATACTCCCAATGTTTACACTGCAACGATTGAACTAGACAGTGGCGAAAAATTAAATGCCATTTTACAAGATATTCAGTTTCATCCTGTTACTGATAAAATTTTACATATTGACTTTTATCAATTATTTGATGATAAAGAAGTTACTATGAATATTCCGGTAAAATTATTAGGTAGTGCCCCCGGAGTTATAAATGGTGGCGTGCTGCGTTTCCCTAATCGTAGATTACGTATAAGGGCAATTCCTGCAAATTTACCCGATTTTATCAATGCCGATATTTCTGAACTAAAAATTGGAGATAAAATATTTATAAGGGATATAATCAATGATGCTTATACGATTCTGCATCCCGAAGATATGGTAATCGTTCAAGTAAGAATGGCACGTGCTGCAATTGTTGACGAAGTTGACGAAGAAGAAGGTGAAGAAGGCGAAGAAGGCGAAGCAACTGCGGCTGAGGGTGGAGAAGCTCCGGCTGCCGAAGGTGATGCAAAACAATAAGTCATTATAAAATTTACTAAAAAGAGCTTCGCTTTCGCGGAGCTTTTTTTATTTTTACTCGATGGAACTTATTTCTTTGTTAAAATCTATTTTCGGCTTTAAAAAAGATACCTCAGATACTATGAAAAAATACTTGATTGCCGGTTTAGGAAATATCGGTGCCAACTACGAAAATACCAGGCATAATATCGGTTTTAAAATTTTAGATGCGCTAGCTTCTAAACAAAGTGTCAATTTTGAAAATAAAAAACTGGGGGCTATCACAAAATTTAGGTTTAAAGGCCGGACTTTTATTTTATTAAAGCCGTCTACGTATATGAACTTAAGTGGAAAAGCCGTAAAGTATTGGATAACCAAAGAAAAAATACCCCTGGAAAATGTACTTGTTGTTTGTGATGATTTGAATATTCCTTTTGGTACTTTCCGTTTAAAAGCAAAAGGCAGCGATGGTGGCCACAATGGGCTGAAAGATATCAATGCTGCTTTAAATACGCAAAACTATCCCCGTTTTCGATTTGGCGTTGGTGCTGAGTTTAAAAAAGGAAAACAAATTGATTATGTGCTAGGCGAATGGAATGATGACGAAACTTCAAAGCTGCCTGAAAGATTAGACAAAGCCTGTGATTTGATTCTCTCTTTTGGTACTGCGGGCATCGCCAATACCATGAGCGCATTTAATGGCAAATGAAGCAATCCGTAACCAGTTAGCAGTAGGCAGTAGGCAGTAGGCAGTAGGCAGTAGGCAAATTACTCCACGGTAACCGACTTCGCCAAATTCCTAGGTTGGTCAACATTACAACCTCGCATCACGGCTATATGATAGGATAATAATTGTAACGGAATAGTAGTTAATAACGGAGTAAAAGCTTCGTGGGTTTCGGGTATTTCAATCACATGGTCAGCAATTTCTTTTACCACAACATCGCCCTCGGTAACAATGGCAATAATTTGGCCTTTACGCGATTTTATCTCTTGAATGTTACTAACAACCTTATCGTAATGCCCTTTATTGGTAGCAATAACTACTATGGGCATATTTTCATCAATCAAGGCAATAGGCCCGTGTTTCATTTCGGCAGCAGGATAGCCTTCGGCATGGATATAAGATATTTCTTTCAATTTTAAGGCACCTTCAAGAGCCACCGGAAAATTATACCCTCTTCCGAGGTATAGGAAATTACTCACACCTTTATAAATACCGGCAATGTATTTTACCTTGTCATCAATAGTTAATAATGTTTTTACCTTTTTAGGAATCAATTCTAATTCTTGCAGATGGTAACGATAATCTGAACTTGTGATTGTGCCTTTGGCTCTGGCCAACCGCAGAGCAATTAAACTCAATACGGTTATTTGAGTGGTAAATGCTTTGGTAGATGCCACGCCAATTTCAGGGCCGGCATGTGTATATGCCCCGGCATCGGTTTCTCGGGCAATAGAAGAGCCTACTACATTGCATACGCCAAAGACAAAAGCGCCTTTCGATTTTGCTAATTTTATGGCCGCCAACGTATCAGCCGTTTCACCCGATTGTGAAATGGCAATCACAATATCTTTTTCGCTAATAATCGGATTGCGGTACCTGAACTCTGAAGCATATTCAACTTCTACGGGGATTCTTGCCAAATCTTCAAATAAGTACTCAGCTACCAATCCGGCATGCCATGATGTGCCACAAGCCACGATAATGATTCTGTTTGCATTTAAAAACCGCTTCATATTATCTTCTACACCTGTCATTTTAATGATTGCAGCATTTCTGAGAAGCCTTCCTCTATAGGTATCGTTTATGGCATGGGGCTGCTCATAAATTTCTTTTAACATAAAATGCTCATAGCCCCCTTTTTCAATTTGCTCTAAATTTAATTGTAATTTCTGAATATGGGCATCTACCAACGAATCGTCTTTAATTTTTCGAATCTTAACATCTCTTCCTAAACGAATAATAGCCATTTCTTCATCTTCTAAATAAATGGCATTTTTTGTATATTCTATAAAAGGTGAAGCGTCTGAAGCAATAAAAAATTCTTTATTGTCTTTTCCGATACCGATAGCAATAGGGCTTCCTAAACGCGCCACTACTATTTCATCGGGTTTGGTTTGGTCAAAAACAGCAATGGCATAAGCCCCAACTACTTGGTTTAATGCTATTTGAACCGCTTTTCCGAGCTTTACATTGTCTTGCTTTTTTATTTCTTCTATCAAATTTACCAACACCTCTGTATCAGTATCACTCTGAAAAATATATCCTCTATTAACCAATTCTTTTTTAATAGTATCATAATTTTCAATAATACCATTATGCACAATTACCAAATTGCCTGATTGCGATGTATGAGGATGTGAGTTTACATCATTAGGCACACCATGGGTGGCCCATCGGGTATGGCCAATTCCTAAATTGCCTTTTTTTGAGATTTGGCCTGTTACTTTTTCAATAAGGTCGCTAACTTTTCCTTTGGTTTTTGATAGGTTGATTTGAGAACCGTCATACAATACTACTCCGGCACTGTCATAACCTCTGTATTCTAAGCGCTGTAATCCGTTGATAATAATCGGATACGCCTCTCGATAACCTATATAACCTGTAATTCCACACATAGCAATTGTTTTTTTACTCGTTATTTATTGTATAGAAAATTTCTAATTTTATTCTTTGAGGGTCATTTGCATTCATCGGGTCAAATCCTTTTAGCACTACCCCTTTTGCTATCCAACTAAATTTTTTGTTTAGGGTATCATTGGCAATGATAGCACTAGGCACATCTGTTGGATGAAATACTTTAAGCCCTAATCTTGACAATGGTAACGGATTGTCTGATTTCAATACTTCAGAAATATAATCGGTAATCCTAAATTTATACCGGTAAGGGTTTCCATTGTCATCTCTTTCTAACGATCCGCCAATACCGTTTATTTGAGCCTCTGTGAAAACGTCTCTTATTTGCGAATTATTGTCTAAGTTATACAATTGCAACCTATTAGGTACAATAGTATCTATACTAGGATTATCGACATAAAGGGTTATGTTTGCTTCGTTAATCAGCCAATTTTCATTTCTAATGGCCTCGAGATCGGCATCTCTAAACAGTTGTATTTCTGCCATAGAACCGGCAGCTCCTTGAACGTATATCTTTTCTTGGCCGATAGTTACATTCACATTCGGGTCAAAAAAGGAGTTTACTTCACCGTCGGCATAATCTCTATTATACTGGCTAGCCCTGATACCCGAAAGAGAGAAAGCCAATGATTGTTTTGTACGTACGGGTACATTGGTATCATCAGTAGTTCCGTTGCCGTTTAAATCGGTATCTGTTTCATCTTTCAATTCGGTATTGGTATAATAGATAGTAATAGAAGCATTTACCATTGCCAGTGTCATCAACGCCCCGTCGGTTCCATCAGCTTCTATAAGAATCCCCCTAAAATAATCTAAGAAACTATCATTTGAGTCGAATACTCCTGAATTTTGTTGATTGATAAAATTATTTCTAAAAAAGAGCGTGTCTAAGGGGAGTTTAATTGAAGGCGACACCGATTCTGTTTTAACGGTATCAATGTCATCTACCGTGTTTCTATCACTGTCTAAAAACCTTCTTTTTACGTATAAAACAGTGTCATTCTTATTGGGCTTGAACATCCCTGAATAAAGCATTGCTCTCTTATTATATGACTCATCGGAAAAATATCTTTTTTTCTTAGTAGGGTCTATAGGGTCTAAGGCATTTAAGAAAGTGCCTAGCTCGTATACCGAAAGGGTATATTCGGCATCTCGGTTGCCTAAAATAGAATCTAATTTAAAATTGGGTGTCCGGTCACTATTATCAGCAAGTTTTGTTGAATAATACGGAATATTCAGAACGATCGTATCGATAGAAGGGTTATCGCCAAAATCAACTTTTGAGGGCAATCCCAATTGACTTACAAAAGTAGTTTTGAGCAATCCGAATTTATCGCTCTTATAAACCCCTAACAAATATTGTGTCAGGCCATCAATATCTCTTGTTGTAGGGTCATCTTGATTTACTTGTGAAGAGACTACATTTTTGGTATTAACAATTATTTCAAAAATGGTATCTTTAGTATCAAACTGATTATTATCGACTAATTGTACGCCTATATTTTCAAAATCTCTTTCACAGGCAATTATACTAAGTAAAGCAAGGGTAAAAAGCCCGACATACTTCACACTGTTTACAATTCGTATTGTCATAAACAAAAAATTATTTTTTAATATTTTTATAAAACTTCGGTAAGGTAAAAGTTGGAGTATGCTTCGTTATAATCTTCCTCTGATTGGAATGCTAACACAGGGATTTTATTTTCTTGGATATATTTTTCGATTTCTTCAGAAAGATGTTCACTCCCTTTAATAACAGCATCAGAATTTTCAATGGCAATTTTTAAAAGATTGCTATGGCTTGCTTTTGACAAGGTGCTCAATTTATCCTCAGCTATCGCATCGTACTTAATTTTATCTACTAAATCATTCCCTAAAGTACCTTTAAAACCATTGCCATAAATAGAGGTTACAATTTTACTGTCAGAAAATAAAGGGTCGTTTTTATAATACTCTCGCAAGTATAATGGCAATAGTGAAGCCATCCATCCGTGTACATGAATAATATCGGGAGCCCAATTCAATTTTTTTACCGTCTCAACAACGCCTTTGGCAAAAAATATGGTACGCTCATCGTTATCAGCAAACAAATTGCCATCTTCATCGGTATAGAGCGCTTTCCGCTTAAAATACTCATCATTATCAATAAAGTATACTTGCATTCTTTCTTTCGGAATAGAAGCCACTTTGATAATCAACGGCATATCCATATCATTGATTATCAGGTTCATTCCTGATAAACGAATAACCTCATGCAATTGATGCCTCCGTTCGTTAATGACGCCAAACCTAGGCATAAAAATACGTGTTTGCGCACCGTTGCCGTGCATTTTTCTGGCAATCTCAAATGAAGTACTTGACGTTTCTGTTTCCGGTAAATAAGGGACTACCTCTGAAGACACATACAATATTCTCTTATCTTTCATAAACCCATCTAAAATTAAGGATATGCAAAATTACAAATTTTTACTTAGATTTAAACTTAAAATACTAAGTTTACGAGCTTTTAACACTAATATAACATCTTTCAATGAAGGTTTTCTATAAAAAAGAATTATTACAAGAGCATTTAGCCGAAATAACTATCAGGGCTTCTATTGGTTTCATTCCTACTATGGGGGCTTTACACAAAGGGCATTTATCATTAATTGAGAAGGCCAACAATGAAAATGACATTTCTGTAGTGAGTATTTTTGTAAACCCTACACAATTTGACAAAAAAGAAGACTTGAGGAGTTATCCGCGTACCATAGAAGAAGATTTGGCATTGTTACAAACTATAAAATGCGATGTTGTTTTTGTGCCGTCTGTAAGTGAAATTTACGATGACAATATCAATGCTTTGCATTTCGACTTTGACGGACTTGAATTTGAAATGGAAGGCAAACACCGCAAGGGCCATTTTGACGGAGTGGGCACCATAGTAAAACGTTTTTTTGAAATTGTAAAACCCCTAAAAGCCTATTTTGGCGAAAAAGATTTTCAACAACTTCAGATTATTAAAAAACTTGTTGAAAAATATAGGATACCGGTTCAAATTATAGGTTGTGAGATTTATCGTGAGCCTGATGGCTTGGCTATGAGTTCGCGAAATGTCAGATTGACAAAAGCACAACGAAAAGAAGCCCCTTTTATTTATAAGACTTTGATGAAAGCTAAAGAAAAACTAAAAAAAGACTCCATTCAAACCGTTATCGAATGGGTTGAGGGCGAATTTAAAAAAAATGCTGTTTTACAACTAGAATATTTTGAAATTGCCCATAGTAAAACCCTCAAGCCCGTAAGAAGAAAAAGTAAAAAAGCTTCTTATAGAGGTTTTATAGCCGCATTTGCCGGAGATATCAGGTTGATTGATAATATCGCTTTAAATTAGTTACTTTAGCAAACTCATTATACTAACTTTTATAGGTGAACAAAAAAACTAAAAAGACATTATTTATAACTATTCCTATTGCCATAGGATTGATTTTAATTTGGAATTTTTTATCAAGGCTCTCTCCCCAAGATAAAATTGACATCACAAACTCTTTTAAATCTGCAAATTATTGGTGGGTATTAGTGTCTTTACTTTTTGGTATTTTGAGTCATTTATCAAGAGCCTATCGATGGCAATTTATATTAGAGCCTATTGGCTATAAACCAAAATTTGCCAATACCATAATGACTGTTTTAATAGCCTACTTATTAAATTTATTAATTCCGAGGTCTGGCGAAATAGCAAGGGCAACCGCCATTTCAAAATATGAAGATATTCCTTTTGAAAAAGCTTTCGGCACCATTGTTGCCGAACGTGTTGCAGATGTTATCATGCTTTTCTTTATCATTGGTATCGCTTTTTTTGCACAAGCCGAACTTTTAAAAAAATACATCTTTACAAAATCTACCTCTGCATATTTGCTAATGGGAGGCTTGCTCGTACTATTGGCTGCTGTTGCATTTTTATTATATCGATTGATTAAAAAATCTAAAAAACCCTTTATTATAAAAATTAGAGATTTTATAAACGGATTGATCGAAGGCGCTATCAGTGTCTTTAAAATGAAGAAAAAATGGCCTTTTATTTTTCATACTATTTTTATTTGGGTGATGTATGTATTGATGTTTTATGCCGTTACTTTTGCATTGCCTGAGACTACTAATTTGCCATTTTCGGCAATTATTGTTGGGTTTGTTGTTGGTGGCATTAGTATGGCTTTGACTAATGGAGGTTTGGGGATTTATCCTATTTCTGTTGCCAGTGCCCTTATTTTATATAATGTTGACCTGAATCCTGCCAGGGCTTTCGGGTGGATTATGTGGACTGCACAAACCCTAATGGTATTACTTTTTGGTGGGTTGTCATTTATTTTTCTACCCATTTATAATCGAAAAAAAGTATAATACCATTTTGAGTTTATTCTTTCAAATAAACTCAAAATGGTATTCATTCAGCAAATTTTTATTTTGACTTAGGCGCAGCGCACCCTTTACCATTCCATGGCAATTGGCCGGCCGGCAAGGCTTCTTCTACCGTTATAAGTGGTAAAAATACTTCAGCATCCATCGCCACATCATTGCCTCGTAAATTTATACCCAACATACTCCTTAATTGGTTAGCCCCCGAATTACTGGCACTCACTGCAGCATCTACATCTTCTCTTCTTATTTCTACCCGGCTTGCATAAATTTTTGCCCACCTTTCGGCTACCGGAATTTTAATGAGTAATGATTCATTGCCCATACTATCAGGGTTTAGTTTTTCTGATTCGTCTAAAATATCTTCTGCTCTCATTTTAGCATTGATTTCTTTAAAATCATATTTACTGTTACCGGTAAAAAGATTATTATTTAAGGTTAAATCGGCTCCTTTACTATAAATTCCGCCCATGTGTCCAAAACCGAAAACATTATTCTCTACCACGGCAACGAGGTTTTTGTCTAATGCCAATCCATCTCCTCCATAAGATGCCACAGCATCGTGTTTCCAAGTGAATAGGCATGTATTATATTTAATAGTAAAAACAGGAATCTTACTGGCATCGCTACCCACATAACCGGTTCGTGCTTGGATGCCATAACCCGTATTATTGATACAAAAATTATTCTGTATAATTCCTTTTCCGCCTTGAAAAACCCTGACAGAAATAGCTCCTTCTGTGGGAGCCGTATTCATTACCACACAATTTTGCACTGCTATATTGGTATATTTACTGCCTACAATTACGATACCTCCTGATTCGGGAGATGGGTTTTGCCCTGATTTTGGGCTCGCTTGCCTCCTTATGGCTAAGTTTTTATCTTGATGATATCTGTTTCTCGGGCCGTTATCTATGATGATTCCGTCTACGATAATTACCGAACCTTGTGAACGTTGTCCATTGCTTTCGCGTTGTTGGTCTGTTCTTATATACAACCTTGGTGTTGTTAATTTCATATATTCATTAACACCTGTAAAAATGGTTTTATAGGCTCCCCAAGGGTCTCTGGTAGTAAATGTTTCGTCATAGCCGCCATAGATTTTTACAGGCACATTGATTTCATCTGAGCCTCTTTTGCCTTTGCTCATATACGTACCTCCGGCAATATAAACTACATCATTGGGTTTTAAACGATGGATGATATTTCCGAGGTCTTTGGCCGGGCGTTCTTTGGTGCCCAATTGCCCGGAACCTTTCGCTTTGCTTATATACCATTCTCTTCCTTTATTGGCAAAATTTTTAGATGTACTTTGGCTATAACAAAATGCCGTTGTTACTAAAAACAAGTAAAGTGATATTTTTGAGATATTTTTCATGTTTTTTTATTTATTGATGTAAAAGATTTTTAATTAAAAAAAGGGCTGGCCTTTTCAGCGCAGCCCTAAATTTGGTTGGTTAGTCAACTTTAATTCTGTACTTAAATTTATTACCAACAGATTTGTTTTTCATAGCAATGATGATGATTTTTCCTTTTACATGGTTAACGGTAATCTTTTTTACTTTTCCGTTTCTGCTGTTCTGAAATGTATAAAAAGTTTTTTGTGTGGTTACTCCGTCTTTTCCCTGAACGCAAACAACCACTCCGGTTTCAGCCCTACCATCATATTTATTTATGGTAATAATCGCCGTGTTATTAAAAGAAGGGTGTGTAACAAAGGTTCTTTTGGTTTGCCCGGTAATAGTACCTTGCTGTATGCCTTCGCCTATTTCTATAAAACGGGGCCCGATATTGGCACCGCCATTTGCCGCAATCCAATTCCAAACATTTTTTACATGTTGAACAGAGGCTTTAAAAGGGTTTAGGGTGATATTTGGTTTCCAAGGGCCCCACTTTTGCCACGTTTTTTTTGCAAGTTTTGCGCCTTGATTACAATTTTGCGCTTCTGTTTGAATGCTAAAAGCGAATAGTGCAATAACAAATAATACTGTTATTTTTTTCATACTGGTAGTTTTTAGGTTAAATACATTTTTAATAATTGGTCTTGTGTTACTAATTTTCTTTTTCATAATTAATGGGTTTAAAGGGTTTATAAATATTTGATTTGTAATTTTTGGTTTGAATGATAGTGCTGTTATTTTTTAATGTGTATTTGCTGTTTTATTGCGTTGGCATCGTTTGAAATATGAATGATATATTTTCCGGGGTTTAAGCCTTTTATTTGAATGGTATTATTATTAGGTTTGACAGTATCTTTAAAAACGGTGGTTCCTAAAAAAGTACGTATTTCAATCAAATAATTCTTGTTGTTTACTGTTGTGATGGTCAAATTATTTGAAGTTGAAATACTTTTAATTGACATACATTATTGTATTTATTGATGTAAAAGTATGTTTATCAATAAATTAAAAATGAATTATTTGGTGAAGGCACCCATTTTTTTAGGGAAGGGCAGTTTATTTTTAGGGAAGGCCTTTGGGGTCTTGAAAATTTTATACCATTTCTTACTTAAAATCGCCTAGATATAAGCCTGCCTACCGACGGCAGTACATAAACCACCTTCTCGCCAGCCGAAGCGGCACAGGAAGGAGCGCGTTAAAGCAGCGAAATAGAACTCATAAGAGCCTCTTTATACGATTTTCCTATGGGCAATTTTTTATTATTAATAAAAACATACCCGTCAAAAAGAGAATCAATTTTATTAATATTGATAAGGTAAGAGCGGTGTATTCTAATAAAATTAGCGTCGTCTAACTTTTCAGATACTTTTTTCAATGTAAAGCTCAATAAATATTCATTGCTGCAACAGACTAGTTTTGAATAATTATCATAGGCTTCAACATACTGTATATCTGTTTTATTTACTTTTACCAACTCGCCCCTATTTTTAACAAAAAACGAATTTTCTATTAGTTTTTTCTCTTCTTTTTTCTGTTCAAATTTAAAAAGGGCTATTTCTATATTTGACCGCAACCCGGCTTCATTAAAAGGCTTACTTAAAAACCCTGAAGGATTGGTTTCTTTGACTTTATTGATAGTATCTTCATCAGCTAATGAGGTTAAAAATATAAATGGTATTTTGAATTTTTTATTGATTTTTCCGGCCAACGCTACACCGGTAATGGTACCCACAATATTAATGTCTAATAAAATTAAATCAGGACATAACTCTTCAATATCATAAAGGGCTTCTTTAGCATTATCAGCAATGCCGCAAACGCTATAACCATCTTTTTCAAGGGCGTGGGCAATAGAATCTGCAATTAAAGGTTCGTCTTCAACAATATAAATTTTCTTTTTCATTGTTTAATTATAAAGCGTTTGATTTTAAGTTCTACCAAAGTTCCGTTTTTATGCGTAATGGTTAAATCGGCTTTCAATTTTCTCGATAACGAATTTATTAATTTTAAGCCAAAAGACTTTTCTTTTTTATCAGCCGGATTAAAGCCTTTGCCATTATCGGTAACTGTTAACAATAATATATTATCTTTTTTATGCAGTGAAATTCGTATCTCTGCATCTGTTGTTTCTTTTGAAAATGCATGCTTTAAAGCATTGACAATCAATTCGTTAATAATAATTCCGATTGGGGTAATGGTATCGATATCCAATATTAACTTTTCAACATCAATACGCAGCTTAATTTTATCGTTGCTCACCTTATGTGATTGAAAAATACTTTCGGCCAAATCATTGATATAATCAGAAACTTCTACACCGGTCAAATTCTCTTTTTGATATAGCTTTTGATGTATTAAAGCCATTGATTTGACACGAATTTGTCCGTCTTTAACCGAGGCTGCCGCTTTTTTATCTTCGATATTCTCTGATTGTAAATAGAGTAAACTGGAAATCATTTGCAGTGAATTTTTTACTCGGTGGTGTGTTTCTTTTAACAAGACTTCATTATCTGCCAAGGCCTTTTGAATTTGTGTGTTTTTTATGGCCAATAGCCGATTGTTCTTTTTTCTATTTTGAAACTGTTTATAGAGGATGGCTGAAAAAAAGAGTAAACTCAATATACCGAGGGCCAAACTGATAATGATAATTTTATTTTCTTTTGCCTTATTTTTAATTTCAACGGCTTGTAATTCATTTTTTTTATCAAAATCATATTGCATTTGCATTTGCGTTATCTTCTTCACATTGTTTGTATTAAAGATAGAGTCTTTTAATGAAGTGTGTTTTTGTTGAAAAAAAAATGCTTTCTTATAATCTTCAATTTTACTATAAGCATCTGACAAACATTCGCTTGCCACGCTCTGATATGCTATATTATCTGATTTTTTTGCAAAATTATACGCTCTTTCACAATCGGCTATTGCTTTTGTAAACTTATTTGTTTGAAGAAACAACTGTCCACGGCCTACCAAGGCATAGGTTAAATTATTTTGATTGTTTTTAGTTTCAAAAACAGGAATAATCTTATTAAAAATAGCCAGTGCTTTGCCGTAATCTTTGGTTCCTAAATAAACCAGTGCAATGTTTAAATCGGTCAATGTAATTGAGCTTTGCGAATAATTAATCTCTTGCTTTAATTTTTTGCTTTTAGTCAATATTTCAAGGGCTTTGTCATATTCTTTTGTTTCTAACAACAAATCTCCTTGGTTTGACAATAAAATACTTGCAATTCTCTTATCGTTAAGGCTGATTGCCATATGATATGCTTTCTCATAATAAAAATTAGCTTTCTCATAGTTTTTGGTGCCTTTATTAAAAATAGCAATGCTATTAAACAATATCATTTTATTGCCATTGCGTTTAATCTTATCTCTTTTTGAAAGGGTAAGGGTATCTATTGCATCTAAAATTTTTAAGGCTTCTAAATAGTTGTGATTTGCCGTAACCAAATTGCCTTTTCTCTTATAAACACCTCCCTTGGTCATTTTAAGAGAGGCTTTGAGCAAAGGCATATATACACCTTCTTGCAGGTAAGATTCTGCTTTTTTGATACAAATTAAAGAAGAGTCTAGCTTTGCATTAAAAAAATAATAATTGCCCATGGCATAGTAAGCATTTACCAGTTGGTTTTTATCATTTTGTTGTTGTGAAAATTCTAATATATTTGAAATGATTTTTTTTGACTTTTTAGGGTAGTTTAATTTACCGATGATGCCTAAGGTTTGATTGTTTTCTTTTTTGTCTAACTTTTTTTGACTCAATCCTTGAAGGATAGAATCAATTTTTTTGTCGGCGCCTTTTATCTGTGCTACCAGATTAGAAGCAAACAACAAAAAACACAGTAACAAAATATATTTTTGAAATTTAAAACTTTTGAAAGAAGAATTTTTCATTAATTTGGGAATACAATTGGGTGATGTTGGTTTGTGCCTTAAAAAAAACCACCTATTTTGCAGGTGGTTATTATGAATATTTTATCTATTCTCTTTGTGCAATTTGAGCAAATATAAGAAATTATCGTAAGATGAGTATAACTATCTTATTAGATATCAAATATATAGATACAAACAAAAAATAAGGTTATTGCAGAGCAACCAGAAATTCTTCGGGTTCGGCCCTTTCCATCCAATTGGCATTGAGATAAGCATACGCAATCGTGCCATTTTTATGAATTACATACGTTGCTGCCAAAGGCAATTCAAAACCGGTATCCCCGTTATGGGCAGGGATATCCATCCCAAAAGCATCGTGAATAGGCCTTAAAGGCTCGGGCAAAGCAAAGGCAATTCTGAATTGTTTTGCCACTTCATTGCCCTTGTCGTATAAAATGTCGTACTCAAATCCATTTTTCTGTTTTAATTCCCTAGAAAATATGGGTAACTGTGGAGAAATTACCACCAAATTTGCGCCTGCATTTTTGATTTCTGATATCGATTCTTGCAAGGCCTTAAATTCTAAATTACAGAACGGGCACCAATTGCCTCTATTAAAACTTAATACAACATTTCCCTTTTCTAATAAGCCGGATAGAGAAACCTGTTTCCCATCAGAATTTTCCAAGGTAAAATCGGGCGCTTTGGCACCTTTTGAAAGTGCATTCTCAACAATGTTGCTTTGGGATAACTTACCAATTTCTTCGCCCATGGTTTGTAATATTTCAGAGGGTGCTTGCTGTGACATTTGCTGGGCAAAGTCACTTAATTCTTTTTTTAAATTCATTTTTGCTGTTTTTAAATTTATTACAAGCCAAAAATAAAATTGAAAAATGTATTATTAGTATCATATAATACATTATTTTTGCTTTTTAGTACAATTCGTAAATTATGGATGCTTTAAGTTCTCTATTAGAAATTATTAAAATTAAAAGTGCCGTTTACTTTAAAGCCGATTTTTCTTCGCCATGGGGAATGACTATTTCAACAAGTGATGTCGCTCAATTTCACATGGTGGTAAAAGGAAAATGCTTGTTACAGATAAATCAAGAAGAAACCGTCAAACTACATGCCGGCGATATTGTTATCTTTCCTACAGGAGACGCGCATTGGCTGGCAGATTCTGAAAACAGCAAAAAAGAAGACGGTTTGCATGTGGTTACATCTATCCAGCAAAACAAACCCATTTTTAAAGGCGAGCATTTTGCGACAACCTTAATCTG
>DRQI01000141.1 GCA_011330545.1 Flavobacteriia bacterium | reverse complement strand
TAAAATCGGCTTTTACAGGATATTTTTTATGGTTTCTATTGACCAATACCGCGGTATGGAATTGTTGCAACGGAACATTTAAAAAATGCCGTACCGCATACATTAAGGTAGTGCCCGAATTTAATACATCATCTACCAATACCAACGACTTATTTTTATAAGAATCTTCGCCAATAGAAGTTTTTATAGGCTTTCGCGGATTCTTTTTATCAATTATCACTTCGCATACCATCACCTTAATAGGAGAAATTTCTTCTACTAGCTCTCGTAGTTTTTCGGCCAATAAAAATCCGTTTTTTGAAATACCTGCAATGACAATTTCACGCTGCGAGCTATTATTTTCATAAATCTGAAAGGCCATGCGTTTCATTTTATGTTGAATTTCGGTATCGGTGAGTATAATTGAACGTTTCATAAGTAACTTTTTTCAAAAATAACAAATAGTTCCCTATCGCGCCTTGATTCTATCGAATTATATGCAGGAGCCATTGTTTTTATAGTAAAATACGGCGAAAAAATTTGTACATATTCCTCTTTGTTTCCTCCAAAAGGAGGGCCTTCTTCAGTTAGAGGAAAGTCAAATAACAAACCCGCCAACCTACCTTTTTTATGTAATAATTGGTGCATTTTTTGAACATACTGAAGCCTTTGGATCGGATGCAGTGCACAAAAAAATGTTTGCTCAAGAATTAAATCGAATTGTTGTTCCAGATTAAAGAAATTAGTATGCAATAAATGATCTTTCGGAAAATGCGGTACCCGTTTACTAAAATTTTCTAATGGTTCTTTGGCAATATCGAGTACAAAAACATTGGTAAATCCTAAATGATGTAACAGTTCAGCTTCATAACTATTGCCACAACCGGGAATTAAAATTGATATTTCCTTATTTCCTAACTGTTCTATATAGGTTTTAAGAGGGGTGGAGGCATGGCCAACATCCCATCCTGTGGAGTTGTTTTTATACTTATCACTCCAAAAAGAGGCATCAAATGCATTCATAAATCGTCATTATTTTCTAATAAGGGATCATTGCCATAGCTTTCAATATCCCTACGGTCTTTTTTGGTTGGCCTGCCCGTACCTTTTTTGCGGTAATATTCTTGAGAAGATTTTAAAAGCTCCCTATTTTCAAAGGCTTCTTTCGGGGTAACATCCCTGCGGTATAAATCTACCAATTTGGCACCTACGCGGTTCGGGGGAATATCCAACACTTGTAATTGATAATTAATTTGGTTTTTACGCACCGTAATTTTTTCGCCTACATAAATCTCTTTTGCCGGCTTAGTACTGGCCATATTAATTTTTACATGTCCTTTTTTACAGGCAATCGCCGCTTGGTTACGGGTTTTAAAATAACGTACGGCCCAAAGGTATTTATCGATTCTCATGTAGTGATTTAATTTCACCCGCTTCAAAAGACTTTTCTATATACATTTTATTATACAACGGAGTAAAAGCCTTTGCATCGGCAATTTTTTCATAGTGCAGTATCGATGTTTTTGCACTAGCAGCTGTCGCCACTCCCGTAATATCATCCAATGCTTTTTTAAGTAAGGGTTCATTAGCATCTCCTAACACTCCTAAATTCGTTAAATCTTCCTGTAACACAATATCAGGGTCAAAACCATCTTTGTCATTTTCGCCCAATTTATTAATCTCTTCTAGTACTATGGGCTGCATAGCATAGGTATGGTTCGGATTGGCACCGGTACGTCCAAAATTTTCCGAATCGTATAAAGTAACAGAAGCAACGTATTTCCCCACCGTTTTTTCACCGATTAACTTTACATCGATATACGGATTTAATCCATTGATGACCAACTCACTAGCCGAAGCTGAACTATTGGTTACCAATACGTATAATTTTGTCAAGTTTAAACTATTAATGCCTTGCTGAAAAGTAATATTGCCATTGCTGTCTTTTTTAACGATTTCGCTCGAAAAATTTTCTACCAACCTACTTGGGTCATTGCCTTCAATGGCAGACTGTAATTTCGCATTCCACCGCTCTCTAGAAAATAATTGGCCGGTAAACTGGCCGGTAATCATACTGGCTAAATACTTGGCAGTCCTTACACTGCCACCGCCATTATAGCGCAAATCCAGTACCAAATCGGTTGCCCCGTCGGCTTTTAACTGCCCAAAAGCAGCATTCAATTGTTCGTCAAAAGTAGAAGTAAAGGCATTGTACATTAAATAGCCTATTTTTCTGCCATTGATATCAAATGTTTTGGTGATAAAAACCGGATTTTCAGTATATTCTTCTTTGGTCAACGCTACGGTTTCCCCGGTTAAAGAGATCGTATTATTAGTAATAGAAGCCAATCCGAGGGTATACGAATTATTGGCACCAAATAACAGGTCCCTAAAATTATCAACCGTAATTTGCTGTCCGTCAACTTCCAAAAACAAATCACCACGTTGAATATTTTTTGTAGAAGCATTAGAATTTGGCAAAATAGCGCGTACATAGCCAAAAACATCATTACTGCCTTGTAAGCGTACCAGGCCAAAATCGACACCATTATTTTTACTGATTCCTTGAAATTGTTGTTCAAGAGCCACATAATCATCAACAATCCAGCTCCATTTGTC
>DRQI01000140.1 GCA_011330545.1 Flavobacteriia bacterium | reverse complement strand
CCGAAAAAGAACAAGTATTCTTAGAAGGTACCGGTAGTTTATTATTAGATAGGCAACACAGAAAAGCCTACTGTGCCTTGTCACCAAGGGCAGATGAAGGGCTTTTGATTGAGTTTTGCGAAGATTTTGAATATACTCCGGTAGTTTTTACGGCTTATCAAACGGTTAATAATGAGCGTTTGGCCATTTACCATACCAATGTAATGATGTGTTTGGCAGAAGAATTTTCAGTCATCTGTTTGGAGAGTATTGACGAAAAAAAAGAGCGAAAAAATGTTATAAAACACCTGCAACAAGACGGTAAAGAAATTATAGCCATTACCGAAGCCCAAGTCAATAGTTTTGCCGGAAACATGTTGCAAGTCCGCAATAAAGAAGGTAGAAAAATAATGATTATGAGTGCTGCAGCGTACAAATCGCTTACTCAAAAACAAATTGCTGCCATAGAAAAACATTGTGAGATACTATCGAGTTCATTAGATACTATCGAAGCCTGTGGAGGCGGCAGTGCCCGTTGTATGATGGCAGAGGTATTTTTGCCAATCCGGTAATGTCATTACCACAAAATAAAAATAGTATGGCCAATTATAGAAGGAAACCTTTTGAAGTATTTTATCGTAACTTTTTAATACTCTTTGTAAGTTGTTTCTCATTTGTAAAAGGGAATGCTTCGGGCAGAGAAATATGCCCGCAAGCCAATGCTGTAAAAACCATTACAAAAACCATCTATCATCAGGGAATCAAAAGAATATATCATATTTATCTTCCTTCAAATTTCAACCGAGAAATGCCGGCGCCTATGATAATTGCTTTACACGGTGGTGGTGGCAAAGGCAGTAAGTTTGAAACCGGTACAACCAATGGCACCCTTACTGCAGCAGCAGATAAACAAGGTGTAGTATTGGTTTTTCCTGAGGGAATGAATAAACATTGGAATGACGGGCGAACCGAAATTTTCAAAAAGAAAAAAGCCTATGACGATGTGGCGTTTATTTCAAAAGTTATTGATGCGATGATACAATACTATCACATTGATAGCCAACGCATATATGCCACAGGTATTTCTAATGGTGGTTTTATGGCAATTCGGCTAGCACTAGAATTACCCGAAAAAATTGCTGCCATAGCACCCGTAGCAGCACAATTGACAAAAGCACTCGAAAATAAAAAACCGGTACTTCCTGTTTCAATAATGATGCTAAACGGTACTTTAGACCCATTGGTTCCTTTTGCCGGAGGTTCAATAAAAGTATTCAAATTCAGTAAAAGTAGGGGTGAAGTACTTTCAGTGGCGGCAACTATTGAACATTTTAAAGAATATAATAAATGTAAAATGCCCCTTGAGAAAAAGTTGGTTCCCGATAAGGTTGCTGATGATGGTACACGCATTGAAATTCAAAGCTATACCACTTGCGAGAAAGAAACCGAAGTAATCTCGGTAAAAGTTATAGGCGGCGGACATACATGGCCCGGAGGCAAACAATACCTTAAACCACGGTGGGTAGGTACAGTAAGCAGGGAAATCAATGCCAGTGAAATGATTGTAAACTTTTTTTTAAAACACGCTAGAAAGAAGTTAACTAAAAGGCAATAAATCAGGTTCTAAATAAACACGTTTCGCTTTTTTGTCATTAAAGATATCTAACGTATAATGACTTTTTATCAATCCTAAAAAATTGCTTTTCAATCTCGGAAACTCCTCTATCATTCCTCGAAAATCTACTGATTTTGATTTATTGATAAAATGATATACCACTTTAGTGGCCGCAATGGTCACCGTTTTATTAAATTTTGTACCATCACCAAAAGTTTTGTCAAACGTTGAAATTTGATGGCATAAATTTTTAATGGCTTTGGCGAGGCCATATTTTTTAATATGTATATAGGCCAGCCGCAAATGCGCTTCATGGGTAAATAAAACAGGACTTAACGTACAGTTTTTAAATTTTTCCTCGAATTGCTGGTTGGTCAATAAGAGATGCTTTTCGGTCATAATGGTTAGGGTTTGCTACTGAAATACATCAGTATTAGTTGGTTTTATTTTCCGAATAAGTAAACGAAATTAGCATTTTAAAATGAAAAAGCAAATTTTGTTCCTAAAGAAATGTGTTAAAATTTTTATGAAGAGGTTTAAATGAGTTCATTATTATTTCAAATACTAAGGAAAAATAATGGTGAAATTTAATCGCGAACCACCCCGAGAGTCGCCCGTTGCCCGGTTAAAATATTCCATTCTTGAGAAGATAGCAAATAACCTTTTTCGTCGTATACTTTTATCTCTGCCGTATTTGGCCCCGAGTATCCTTCGTTAATGGCTTCGATATCAATTCGGTTATAGCCTTTCTTTAAATTGACAGGAATGATATAATACAAGCCGTTGAGCATAATGTTAGAATTGATGACCTGTTCATTTACATAAACCTTAATACGGTCGCCATCCACCAAGCTATGGTCTCTCACTTCTATCCTAACCATTTTAGAAGTACTGTACAACGTTCCTAAATTAAAATCGCTTGAAAGTTTTACATTGCTTGCATCCTTGCCTAAAAACGACCTTTTTACCATTACATCCGATTCGTCGTTGTTGGTAGTTTGCGACATGAAATTAATAGCTTTCTTTTTAGTTGCATTGAGAGGGTCAAAATATGTGTTGGCCGGAGGCTTGATAATAAAAAGCTGTTTGGGCTTAAAATTTAAAATGGAGGTTTTTTTAGTAGTATCTACCAATGATAAATGTAACGGCTTAATCTTTTTTTGATTGTCTAAAAAAAAGGATGAAGTTCTCGTTGAATCGGCTTGCGCGAATGACTGTATAGAAAATACCAAAGTACACAGTACTAAAGAAGTAAACGATATGTAGTTTTTTATTATCACCGGTAATTCGATATCAATTTTTATGCCGTAACGATACT
>DRQI01000139.1 GCA_011330545.1 Flavobacteriia bacterium | reverse complement strand
TTTGCACGCCTCGCATCATCATACACATGTGTGAGGCTTCAATTACAACTGCCACTCCCTGAGGCTTTAACACGTCATTAATACAATTTACAATCTGGTCGGTCAATCGCTCTTGCACTTGCAGCCTACGGGCAAATATGTCTACCACCCGGGGTATTTTACTCAGGCCTACAATTTTGCCATCGGGTATATAGGCAATATGTGCTTTGCCAAAAAATGGGAGGATATGGTGTTCGCAAAGCGAATACAATTCAATATCTTTTACAATGACCATTTCGCTGTAATCTTCATCAAACAATGCCGATTTCAATATCTCTTTGGCATCTGCTTGATAGCCTTGCGTTAAGTATTGAATGGCCTTTGCTGCCCTTTCGGGAGTTTTTTGAAGTCCTTGCCTATCGACATCTTCACCGATGCTATCGATAATTGAATGGTACTTTTTCTGAAGATTATTAGTCACTTCTATAGTATATTCTTCAAATTTTTGATATGACATGCTCTATGCTTTTAAAATGGAAAGGTATAAAAATAAATAACACTATATTTCAAGAATTTGCCATTGATGCAATTATAACTAAATTCATCATATAAAAAAGAAGATTTGCTGAAAACTAAATTCCAACAAATCTTCAAACCAAAAATCAACCAAATTTTTATTCCTTTTTAAGTTTATCTTTAAACTTTTTGACAAACTTGTCTAATTTCGGATTGATTACCATACGGCAATATCCTTGATTTTTATTATTGTTATAGTAATCTTGATGATAATTTTCAGCGACAAAATAATTGTGTATTGGTGTTATTTCCGTAACAATTTTATCATCAAATACTTTTTCTTTTTCTAATTGGGCTATCATTTTTTCAGCTTCTTTTTTCTGTGCGTCAGTATGATAAAAAATAACCGACCGGTACTGCGTTCCTACATCTGCTCCTTGCCTATTAAGGGTTGTTGGGTCATGTGTGCTGAAAAACACCTCTAACAATTCCCTATAACTAATTTTTTCAGGGTCATATTCTATCCTGATTACTTCGGCATGCCCTGTATTACCAGAACAAACTTCTTTATAAGAAGGTTTTTTTACGGTTCCTCCGGCATAGCCTGCTTCTACCTTGATAACACCTTCCAATTGCTCAAAAATAGCTTCCGAACACCAAAAACATCCATTGCCAAATGTGGCTAATGCAACTCCTTTCATAGATTCTGTATTTTGTTTTTTGTTTTTATTTTCAACTTTTTTATGTGCTGACGCCGTACAGGATACAAAAGCAATTATAAAAACAACTAAAATACTTTTTTTGAGCATTCTTTTGAATTTATAAGTAAGACGCAGAACCCTGTTATTAATTACAGCATTAAGGAAATTTTAACATATTTTGAATAAAATTTCTCATTCGATACCGTTGAGAACAAAGTTTACAACGGATTGCATACTATTGAAGTATCGTGTTTTTATTATTTGTATCGGTAATTTTAAATGATAAGCAGTTAGTATTACTTTCGCGGTATCAGCTTTCGCGGAAACTGAATTAAACTTTCAGCGCCATTTTTGCCAACGGTAGCTACACCGAATAAATAATTATCGATAACAATATTTTTGAGGGTATAATCGGTTATTTTTCCAATAAAACGGCTGTATTGCCATTGTGGGGAAGTGGTATCCCTCCAATAAATTTTATAGCCTATCACATTATCATCTTTTACGGCATCCCATTTTAGATGGGTAGAGGGCTGCACTGCGCCGCCAATCATTAGATTTTTTGGTGCGGGCGGTGCAGAGGCCAAAGAAGCCAATGTTAAGGCATTGACAGCTGTTAACTTAGCCGCATAATCAAAATTAATCCCTGCAATAACATCGCCATACTGAATTCCGTTTTCGGTACGAATATCTTGGTGCTGCCTATTGTAATTTTCGTGTGTTTCCATAATTCGTACTCCGGTAAACCCTTGGTCATTAAATGGCCTGTGGTGGCCACCCCTTCCGAACCTGTCTAACCTATAAATCATAATGGCATCCAAATTCGTCATGTAGGCATCTGTTAATTTATCGATATATCGGGCCAATTGCCTTGACGGGCCATCAATTTCGCCACCAAAAAAACGCATTCTTTTTCGTTCTTGTTCTGTAGTTTCCATAGAAATGGCTTCAGAAAATACTCTAAAAGTACTATTGTCAATAACACCGTCTATGCCTTGAATATTTCCAATCATATCATTATTGAGTACCCCGATAATATCCCAGCCTTGCTCTTTGGCAACTTTTGCCATATACCGGCCGCCATATAAGCCTTGTTCTTCTCCCGAAAGGCCGACATAAATAATAGAAACCGGAAATTTATATTTTGACAATACCCTGGCGGCTTCCAACGTACCTGCCATTCCGGATGCATTGTCATTAGCGCCGGGGGCATCTGAAGTAAAATTATTAGGGTCTGAAACGCGCGAATCGATATCGCCCGACATAATTATATATCGATTTGGATATTTCGTGCCCCGTTGTATGGCCAGTACGTTGACAACCCATGTGTCTTTGACAATTCTCCGGTTGTTTTTCGGTACCAGATTGCGTTGATAGGCAACTTCTAAACAGTGATTGCAATCACCTGAAATGGTTTCGAATGTTGATTTTATCCATCGCCTTGCCGCACCGATTCCCCTAGTTTTAGAAATAGTATCCGATAAGGTATGGCGCGTACCGAAACTTACCAATTTACGGATATCTTTTTCAATACGCCCTGCCGAGGGTGCTGTTGCAATTTCTGATAATATGTTAGAAACATCGCTTTGGGCAAATACTATGGTACTCACAAAAAAGGCTATGATGGTTACTGCTGTTTTCATTTTTTACGGATTTAAAATGTATTAGTATCTTAGGTAATGAGTGGTAATTTTTGAAACGGATTTAAAATTACAAAGAAATAATTATATTAGGCGGACAAAAAATCAACATTATGAAAAAAATTGCGTTCTTATTTTTTTATTTCATTTCTCTTACAATATTTGCTCAAACCGACAGCCAAACTAAGTTTTGGGAACACGTAAGGTATGGAGGCGGATTGGGTTTTAGTTTTGGCTCTAATTATACTACTATTGCCATTGCCCCCAGTGCTATTTACGAATTTAATGACAGCTTCGCCCTTGGCTTGGGAACGAGTTATTTGTATGCAAAAAATAATGATTTGAAATCGAATGTTTATGGGGCAAGTATAATTTCATTGTACAACCCCTTGGAAGAATTTCAGCTTTCTGCCGAATTTGAACAATTGTTTGTCAATCAAAAACTGGGCTTTGAAAAAAATAATTACAATTACCCTGCACTGTATATAGGAGCTGCCTATAGGATAGGATCATTTGCCGCAGGCTTGCGTTACGATGTATTGTACGATGATAAGAAAAGTATTTTTGCATCGGCATTTTCACCCATCGTACGGTTTTATTTTTAACCCTGTTTTTTTACAGGTTTTAGATATTTACTCTATCTTCAGTAGTTGGCGGCTGTGAAATGACTAAAAATGCTAAGGCTTCTGAGGTATTATTTTTAATTAAATGTTTCTTCATCGGCTGGATATGGATACCGCTTCCCGATGTTATTTCGATAGTTTCTTCTTCAATAACAAAAGTGGCAGTGCCTTTTAAAATATAAAAAAATTGCTGGGAGTTGGTATGATAATGTTTTTGTTCTTGTGTTGCCGGCGGCATCAATTCTTCAATAACGCTCAAGCCTTTTGATTGCAGCAAGTGCCAACCGCTGCAATTGGCTCCCCAAGTATAATGGGTTGAATTGTTTTTGTTTCTTTTCATTTGTTTTTATAAGGCTGAGTTTCTGCTTTTGCAGGAATGACATTTGTTCTTATTTATGTCCTTCAAAATTATTATTTTATTGTTTGATTTATTAAAACGAAACTTCTATATAATAAATTAAAATAATCTATTTCAAATTCGTCAACGTTACCCACTAAATTAGCAAAAAACATCTCTCTATTTAGCCCATAGTCTTTATTTATCTCATATGAAAGGTTTTCGAAACTGTATTTAATGTTATCTTCTCTATTATTTGGTTTAAATCTTTTAAATTGATGTTTTTTCATGTCTAATACTAACAATGTATTAGCTATCATTCTATTTAGATAACTTTTATTAGTAATCCCTTTACTGAGTTTACATTTTTTTAAAGCTAATAGAACCTTATCAATATTATTTCCAAAAATTATTTTTAAAAAATCGAAAAGTAGAATTACATCAAGTTCAGAATTATAAATATTACTATAACCAAATAATTCTAAATTGTATTCAGGCAATTCCAAATCACTCCTATTGTAAACTCTAAATAAATCTCTCATATTTATTGCAGAATAAAATAACATCGTCTTTAAAACAAGTTTCAAAGTTCTCTTAAAGTCAAAATCCGTTTTTATAATAAAAACATTAAAGGTAGTGTTAGAAATAGGTGCTTTTATGCTTATTAGGATTTGTTCAACATAATTATTTATTATATTTTGAGCATTGAATTCGAATAATTCCCTTGAATAAAACTTGTCAATATAACCATTAAAATCAGTTTCAATACCATATTTATGCTTGTAAATATTTCTAATATTATCAATATCACAAACAAATATTACTTTATCAAATCCAAATTTATTTTCTTGCTCATCTTTTGGGTTGACATCTACTTGAGCTGCAAATACATTCAGTAATCTAAAAATATGTTCTGGGTCAATTCTGTCTAAATCATCTATAACTAATATTAGTTCTTTTTCTTTCTCTTTAAGTTGAGTAATTAGGCCTTGGATAAGATTCGTGTAAAAATCCTCTTCATATATACTTCCCTTTATTTTGGTGAATTCATCCAAAAACGCAGTAGCTCTTTTTAACTCATCACTTTTTAACTCAGATTCAAACGCATCATACTTCGTCTTTAACTTAAGTAGTTTATCCATAACTTTAGAAAGCGAACCACCAACAGCTGGTATAAAATTTAGAAATGGAGATAAAACCTCAATAAAATTGTCTTTTATAAATTGTGTGAGAACTAAATCTCTGCTTAAATCAATTTTATCAAAAACAACATCTTTAGTTAAAAGCTGCAATAAAATATCAAACTT
>DRQI01000138.1 GCA_011330545.1 Flavobacteriia bacterium | reverse complement strand
TAGACATTAAAGAAACCATTAAAGGATTTAATATGATTATGGATGGTGAGTTAGACCACCTTCCAGAAGCCGCTTTTAACTTGAAAGGTTCTATTGAAGAAGCTATTGAAACAGGCGAAAAAATGTTGGCAGAAGCGTAAAACCAGTAATCAGTTTTCAGTAGCAGTCACATTATTACTGTCATAACTGAATGCTGAATACCGAATATTGAAACTATGATTTTAGAGATTGTAACCCCCGAAGCGATATTATTTACCGGAGAAGTTGAATCGGTTGCCGTACCCGGTATCAATGGCGAATTCCAAATGTTAAACAATCACGCGCCTATTGTTTCTTTATTACAAAAAGGCGAAGTGAGAATTGTTGGAGATATTGAAATTGAAGAGGATTTTGAAGAGATGTTCACCAAAGGAGAAAAAGGTACAACCTTGTTGCCTATCAGTGGAGGTACTATTGAATTAAAAGATAATAAGATTATAATTTTAGCCGATTAAGGTTACATACATAAATAATATGAAAAAAAAGCGGGCTCAATTTGACCCCGCTTTTTTTTATCTTAATTTTTAGAATTTATCAGTTAACCATTTATAAAGGTCATTGCCATTAGCATAGAGTAATAGGGTTATTAAAAATATAAACCCTACGATTTGTGCACGTTCTAAAAATTTATCACTGGGTTTTCTACCCGAAATCATTTCATACAAGGTAAATACAACATGCCCGCCATCTAATGCCGGGATGGGCAATAAATTCATAAAAGCTAGCATTATAGATAAAAATGCAGTTAAGCTCCAAAAACGTTGCCAGTCCCATTTGGTTGGAAAGATACTTAAAATAGCACCGAAGCCTCCTACGCTGGAAGCGCCTTTTTTGGTAAAGACATATTTAAACTGTGCAATATAGTCTCGCAATGTCCAGTAGGCTTTAGAAGTACCAACACTAATACTTTCTCTAAACGAATAATCTTTATGATGTTTAATTGTATCTAACAATGACATGCTTGGTAGTACGCCTATTTTATTTTTTTCATTAGGAGCGATGTTAATCGTATCCTTATTTCCATTCCTAAGAATAACAAAAGTCATTTCTTTGCGATCTTTGTTTTCTTGCACCACTGCCGTAAACTGATCCCAATACGGAACTTCTTTTCCGTTAACCGAGACAATCCGGTCGTTTTTTCGGAGATTGACTTTTGAAGCCGGCGTGTTCGGAAATACGCTGTCAATCACAGCTGTAATCCTTAGGCTAAAAGGTTCCATTACTCCGTCTGTCCACATTCTCAATCCGATATCATCAGGTAGGTTTATGGTTTTAACCGTACCATCAAGGTGTTTGATCTCAATACTGGAAACATCCCTCAAAAAGAGGTTTTTATTAACCGATAAAACATCATAAGGCTCTTTGCCGTTTACTTTTAAGATTTTATCGCCATTTTTAAAGCCGTATTGTTCAAATTGTTTAGCTACGGCAAATCCGTTTTTAACACTGTTTGGGTTTACATAATCTTCACCCCAAACGTTTAGTATCATAATATAAATAAAAATACCCAATAAAAAATTAACCGTAACCCCACCTAACATAATAATCAGGCGTTGCCAAGCCGGTTTTGAGCGAAATTCCCAAGGTTTCGGCTCTTCTTTTAGTTGTTCGGTATCCATACTTTCGTCAATCATCCCGGCAATTTTTACATAACCGCCCAACGGAATCCAACCGATACCATACACCGTTTCGCCAATTTTTTTCTTGAAAAGTGAAAATTTATAATCGAAAAACAAATAAAATTTTTCAACCTTAGTCTTGAATAATTTGGCCGGAATAAAATGCCCTAACTCATGAAGTACAATGAGTAAAGACAAACTTAAAAGAAATTGTGATATTTTTATAACGATATCCATTCACTATTTTTTATATAAAATTAAAACGCACAAAGGTACTATTTTATAACTAACTTAGACTGTCTCACTAGCGTAAAATCTTTGTTAAAATTTATTGCTTTTTCAAAATGGTTTTGTGTAAGGTACCTTCTGAAGTTTCAATTTTCACCAAGTGAATACCAAAAGATAAAGGTTTTAAATTGATGGCGGCAACAGGATTGGTTTCTTCAATAACCAATTTGCCAAGCATGTTAAAAATAGAAACTTTCTCAACAATGGCATTGCCCGAATTTTGGATGTTTAGAAAATCTTTTGCAGGATTAGGATATAGAGAGATGGTAGTACTTAACGTTTCTTGATCGACGCCCGATTTTACAATATTATTTTTACTAATCAATTGATATTCAGGGTCAATTTCAACATTTTTAATGATAAAAGGAATCATGCCGCTAAAACTCTGTTTGTCTTCGCTTAGCTCTAACCTAATAAATTGCGATGCTCCGTTTTCATCACTGACTTTTACAGGTACCGGCATTTCAAAGAATGAAACCGAAGTATCTGATTGATATTGTTTTACCGAAATAGTAATGACATGGGTTTTTTCATTTTGATGCCAACTTATCTCGTACGAAGGAAATCCTTTGTTTGTGAACCAATCGTTAAAAAAATCAGATAAATCTATATCCAAATGATATTCTAAACTTTCTTTAAAACCAGCAACAGTAGCAGACTCTTTTTGTTGGTTTAATTCTAAAACATAAGCGTTGATACCTTTTAAATAATCTTCATCGCCTAATTTATATTGCAACATGTGCAATACCATGGCAATTTTTAAAAAACTGGGATCGCTATAGGAGCTGGAAGTAATTTTTTCAACCGTTATTTTACGCCATGCAATTTGTTCTGTATCAAAATCTACGATAGATTTTTCTTCAGAAGTATTTATCAATTCATTCAAATAATAATCGCGAATTGTAAGCTCTTCTTCTTCTTGAGCATATAAAATACCGGAAAAAATAAATAAAAATAACAGTAATATTTCCTTCATAAACAATAACTTTGTTTTAGTTTCACAGCAAAGTAGTTAGCAAATATAATATATAAAATTAAATGGAAATCTCTTTTTTTAAAAAATCTTTTCCAACAATCATAAGGATAAGTTTGTTGTTTGTTTTTTTTGTCTTTATCGGCTATATACTATTAACACCCACAAAAAAATTGCCAATTTACAATCCGGCAGATGTAAATCCGAAGTTGGTAGATGCTTCCGTAAAGCACATCCGTTCCAATCATACGATTGCTGATTTTAAATTAATAAATCAAAACGGAGATACCATTACACAATTAGATTATGCCAATAAAATTTATGTTGCCGATTTCTTTTTTACCCGATGCCAAACCATTTGCCCGATAATGACATTAAATATGGCCGATTTGCAAGAATTTTATAAAAATGATACCAGTGTTTTATTTTTATCGCATTCAGTAACGCCTGTAATTGACAGTATCTCGGTATTGAGGGCTTATGCCGATAAAAAAGGGGTAATTGACGGCAAGTGGAATTTGGTTACCGGTGACAAAAAACAAATCTATGAATTGGCACGAAAATCCTATTTTGCAGTATTGGAAGAAGGTGATGGCGGCGAGCAAGATTTCATCCATACAGAGCAATTTATATTAGTAGATAAAAAAAAGCAAATAAGGGGTTTTTATGACGGTACCAATAAAGAAGATGTGAAAAGAATACAGGAAGATATAGAAATTCTGAAAAAAGAATATAATAAATGATAAATATCATATTCTTTATATTAAAAAAAAATGTATTTTCGCACAGTATTTATAATCAATCTAAATAAAAATTGACTACTATAGCAAACTTATCGGTTGGTGAAAGAGGTATTATTCAGGACGTTTCTTTTGATAAAGTACCCTTAAAGTTATTAGAGATGGGCTGTATTCCCGGTAAAGAGGTAGAATTAATTCAGGTAGCCCCTTTAAAAGACCCGTTATACATACGCGTAAATGGCAGTCATTTGGCAATTCGTAAAGAAACCGCTGAACTTATACAAATTACCAAAAGCGAAAACTTATGCGAAGTACTAAAGTCATAAAAGTAGCTTTAGTTGGTAATCCAAATACAGGTAAATCATCTATTTTCAATCAACTTACCGGCCTCAATCAGAAAGTGAGTAATTACCCGGGGGTAACCGTTGAAAAGAAAAGCGGATTTGCCAAACTGAGTGATGAGGTAAGTGCCACTATTGAAGATTTACCCGGTACCTACAGTATTAACCCTTCAAGTTTAGACGAAAATATTGTATTGCAGGCATTGTTGAACCCGGCAAATCAATATCCTGATATTGTAGTGGTGGTTGCCGATGTTGAAAACTTAAAGCGCAACCTTTTTTTATTTTCGCAGATTAAAGATTTGCAAATTCCTACTATTCTGGTCATTAATATGGCCGACCAAATGAAAAGAAAAGGAATTTCTTTAGACATAGAATTACTAAAACGCGAATTGGATTCTGAAGTTATATTGGCCAGTGCCCGTAAAAATATAGGGATTGAAAATATTAAAAAGGCAATTCTAAATTATAAAAATGTTAAAATTTCTACCATTGCCAATATTGCAGATAGGATTGATGCCGATTTTTTTAAAAAAGTAAAAGAAACTTTTAAAGATATTTCACTGTATAAATCGTGGTTATTAATTACACAGCATCACAATTATCCTACGCTAGATAAAGAGTTGTTAAAACGCATTAAAACTTTCAGGGTTGATGATAACAAACTTAAAAAAATGCAAAATAGGGAAACTATTTTGCGTTATCAATACATTAATAATATCTTAAAAAAAACCTATAAAGTTGATACTGACCAGGCCACCGGCTTGCGTTTTAAACTCGATAAAATACTGACGCATAGAATTTTCGGCTATGTTATCTTTGCCGGCATATTGTTATTGATATTTCAGTCTATTTTTGATTGGACGAGTGTACCGATGGACTATATTGATACCGCTTTTTCAAAGTTAAGCGAGTACGTTAAAAATAATTTTCAAGAAGGGGTTTTTACCAATTTAGTAGCCGAAGGAATTATACCGGGAATCGGGGGAATCGTTATTTTTATACCCCAAATAGCCATCTTATTTTTGTTGATTTCTATCTTAGAAGAAACCGGTTATATGAGCCGAGTGGTTTTTTTAATGGATAAGATTATGCGGCGTTTTGGGATGAGTGGTAAAAGTGTAATTCCGTTAATTTCAGGCACTGCCTGTGCCATTCCGGCCATAATGGCGGCAAGAAACATAAGCGGGTGGAAAGAAAGGCTCATTACCATATTGGTAACGCCTTTTACTACTTGCTCTGCCCGATTGCCTGTATATGCTATTATCATTGCCTTGGTAATACCCAATAAGAGATATTTTGGAATTTTTAGTTTACAAGGGTTGACATTAATGATATTATACCTTGTAGGCTTTACCGCTGCATTATCGTCAGGATATTTGTTGCACAAGACATTAAAAGTAAAGGGAAATAACTTTTTTGTAATGGAAATGCCCAATTATAAATTGCCTTCTATTAAAAATGTATTATTTACCGTATTAGAAAAAACGAAGGCTTTTATATACGGTGCCGGAAGGATTATTTTGGCACTTTCGATAATATTATGGTTTTTAGCCTCTAATGGGCCAACGTCATTCAAAAATGCTTCTGAGGTTGTTAGGGGTGAAAATTCTGAACTGACCGAGGTAGAATTGAATCAGAAAATAGCATCTTATAAACTAGAACATTCATACATCGGTATTGCCGGAAAAACAATTGAACCTGCCATAAAACCTTTGGGTTATGATTGGAAAATAGGTATTGCGTTAATCAGTTCTTTTGCGGCAAGAGAAGTTTTTGTAGGTACCTTAGCAACAATATACAGTGTTGAAAGTGATGATGATACAGCAACGATTAAAGAGAGAATGGCGGCCGAGATAAATCAAGATACCGGCGAAAAAAGATTTAATTTCCCGGTAGGGATGTCGTTACTGGTTTTTTACGTTTTTGCCATGCAATGTATGAGTACATTGGCCATCGTAAAACGCGAAACCAATAGTTGGAAATGGCCAATATTGCAATTATTCGGAATGACAACATTGGCTTATTTAGCATCATTGCTTACCTTTGTACTATTAAAATAAAAAAGAATGCAAGAAATTTTAGTATATATAGCGTTATTATTGGCGGTGTTTTTTTTAATTAAAAAATTCTTTTTTACTAAGAAAAAAACAAATTGCGATACCGACTGTAAGTGTTAAGCCACTTCGATAAGCAATTCAAAAGAACCACTTCTAACTTTTAGGGTATTTTTTCGTATGTAACCAAAAAGCACTTCTGTTTGATACTGCTGAATCTATTTTTTGGCAAGTACTACTTTCTCTAATTGTTTGTCAATTATTTTTTTATAAAATGCTTTTAAATCTTTATAATAAAGAGGTGAAATAGTAGGGTAATTAATTTTAAAATCAGATGAGATTTGTAGTTTACTTCCTTTTTGAGCGATTATAAATTTATACGATCCCAAGTTTTCAGGTAATGCATAAGCAACACTTTCTGGTTTTGCCTCTACTGTATAACCTTCGGGTAACTTAATAGAAATAGTATATTTTTCTTCCCAAGGTGTTGCGAAGTCTACAGGGAATTTCCTGTCTTCTAATTTAAAAATAT
>DRQI01000137.1 GCA_011330545.1 Flavobacteriia bacterium | reverse complement strand
TCAATGATATTATTTCCGAAATGGTAAACTCCTGAATTTCTAAATAATTTAATAAGCCTGTCTTCTTCTTTTTCAAAATTTTGATAATCAATTCGATCGCCCTTTGCGATAAAAGATTTTTCTTTAGAAGCACGGTATATTGAATCGAGTATCGGCGATTGGATGGCTGTGGCAATAGAATCTATAAAATACGGTTCTTTGGTATCGATGAGATAATCTACAACGATTCGCTTATTTTTCTTTTTGTGCTCTTTATAAGTGACATTTGCATCAAAAAAACCTTTGCTTAAATAGTATCTAAATAATGAATTGACCGATTTTTTAATTTGAATACTGTCAGAAATTACAGGAGGCCTGCCGTTTCTCAAAAACCATGCATTGATTCCGGTATAAGACTTTTCTAATGCCTCGACTTGTTTTTCTGAGAAAACAGCTTTTAATTTTTTTTCTTTTTTAGGATTTTTTTTAAACGGTACTGTAAAATCAGGATTTCCAATATTGTAAAGATGTAGTGAAAAAGGAAATCCTAATATTTTAGCATTGGGTTTTTGGCGTAAAAAGCTAATAATCTCAGGTTTTGAACTTTTTTTATCGTTTACAATCACATTGTTTTTTTCTAACAAATAATTACCTTCAGGAACCCTCTTCGTGGCATTACATGAGATAAGTACAATGATAAATAAAATAAATACTATTATTTTAGCAAAATAGTTACGCAATACAGTGTTGGTTTTTGATAGACGAAAATATTTAATATTAGTTGAATAATTCTAATTTATGAATAATATTTCAATTTTTTCTTTACCTGTTAAAAAGCACTAAAAATTAAATACCAATAAACGCATAGAAATCATCTTGAATGTTAAGCAAAAATCAATCCAAACTAATAACGAGTTTACAACGGAAAAAGTACCGGATACAACATCAATTGTTTATTGCAGAAGGTATAAAGGTTGTCAGTGAATTACTTTCTTCGGCGTTTACCCTCGAAAAATTATTTTGTACAGAAAATGGTGTTTCCTTATTTAGTAATTTTAATCCACAGATTATATCCGAAAAAGAGTTGTCAAAAATTAGCAATTTTACTACATCGAATACCGTATTGGCAATTTTCAAAATTCCGTCTAAATCAAAAATTAAAGAAAAAGGATTGATTGTAGGATTAGATACTATTAACGATCCGGGTAATTTGGGTACTATTATTAGATTATGCGATTGGTTTAATGTTGCCCATATAGTATGTGCCGGTGATACGGTTGACTGTTACAACCCAAAAGTAGTACAAGCAACAATGGGCTCGTTGGCAAGAGTACCAATTACTTATACCAATTTAGAAGCGTATTTAAAAAAAACAGTATTGCCGGTTTACGGGGCGGTAATGGATGGTGAAAATATATATACTGCCGAGTTGCTACAAAATGCAATATTGGTCATGGGAAACGAGTCTAACGGAATTTCAGAAAAAATAAGAAAGCTAATCACTACAGAAATTACCATTCCGAGATATGGAAAATCAACCATTACCGAGAGTTTAAATGTAGCCTCAGCTACGGCAATCTTATTGAATGAATTTAGAAGAAGGTGATATTATTGAAAAGAAAAATTGATAAAAATACCCCTCGTTCCTAAATAATCGATTGGTTGGGTATAGGGGCTCGAAGGTGAATTATCGGGTACAATTTCATTATTAATGGCAAAAATACCCCGTATTGACGGAGAGAATTTAAAAAAGAACAAGTACAAATCAATTCCCACTCCCACTTCATACATGAAATTGTGTTTTTTCATTCTAAACTGGCCTCGCGTATTATCATCAACATTGTCTTGATTGCTGGAAAAATTAAAATCATACGATAAGCCGCCAATGACAAAAACCCTTGTGTTGTCTAATCTATTAGCACTAAACTTTAACAATAGAGGCATACGTAAATAAGTACCCGGTACATCGCGTACCCTATCTTTTGGAGTATCTTGTATAAAAGGGTGGTTAAAAGTCAATGTTTTTGTATTACTAGAGAGTCCGGGTTCAAAACGCAAATTGAAATTATCATTCAATTTATAGTCGATAACCAAACCAATATTAAACCCAACCGCTTCTTCTATTGTTAAAAGATTGATGTTTCCGGCAGAGTTGGTAAAAGGAGAATTGTTATATTTCACCTTAAAACTCTTTCTATTCAAACCTAAATAAAAACCATAATGCAATCGGGTTTCATCAACAGTAGGCAAATATTCAACTCGCTCTTTTTGAGCTGTTATAATATTGCTACACAATAATAGTAAACCAACAGTACATATAAATAATTGTTTCATCTGTATAATTATTGCTTTTTAAAGTAAGGCTAGCTTCCGGCAGGTAGGTAAAAGTTGCATCGCTATCATTTCGGAAAGATTGAAATTCTTAGTTACGCTCATTTCACATACTTATTTTGTTGCTGTATAAATGGAAGCTGCTCCAAACGTTAAGGGTTTGTTAGTTGCATTATTAAACCCATTTTTTTGCAAAATATTGTTGAACTTTTTTCCATAAGGAAAAATTGCCGCAGATTTTGGCAAATACGAGTAAGCCCTTTTGTCTTTAGAAAAGAGTTTACCAATAGTCGGAATGATACATCTAGAATAAAAATAAAACAATTGTTTGACAGGAAATTTTTCAGGTTGTGAGGTTTCCAATACTACAAAAATACCACCGGGTTTCAGAACACGATAAATTTCTTGTAGGCCTTTGTCTAGGTTTTCAAAATTTCTGACTCCAAAACCAACTGTGATGGCGTCAAAACTATTATCATCAAAGGGTAAATTTTCTGAATCGCCCAATACCATTTCAATTAATGGGTCAAGGTTATTGGCTTTTACTTTTTCAATACCAATATCAAGCATTCCTTTTGAAAGGTCTAAGCCGATAATTTTTTTTGGGTTCAGGGTAGCGAGCATAATAGCGAAATCTCCTGTACCGGTAGCGATATCAAGAATGGTTTCCGGATTTTTTTCGCTTACAATGGCAACTACTTTTTTGCGCCATTTTATATCAATGCCCAACGTCATTACGCGATTTAGAAAGTCGTAATTGCCAGAAACATTGTCAAACATCTGCGCCACTTGCTTCTTTTTACTAAGTGTTGAATCTTTATATGGAGTAACTTTTGTCGTCATTAAAAAATGATTTTCGCAAAGATACATATTCCGTTAAGAACTTAACAATACTGAGGCTTAACAATCTACAAAATAATATGTGACTGAATAGTTACAATAATATAATTGGCAAAACACTTGACAAGGCCTATGTTGAAATTGTATATTTGCACACATTTTTAAAAAGCAAGAAACATATGAGAATGAAACTATCCCATTTTAAATTTGACTTACCCGCAGATTTATTAGCAGAATACCCTTCAGAGCAAAGAGATGAGGCTCGATTAATGGTACTAGATAGAGAAACACAAACCATTGAACACAAGCTGTTTAAAGACCTCGTTGATTATTTTGATGAAGGAGATGTGATGGTTTTTAACAATACAAAGGTATTTCCGGCAAGGTTGTACGGAAATAAAGAAAAAACAGGCGCCAGAATTGAAGTGTTTTTATTGAGAGAGTTAAACCAAGAAAGCCGGTTGTGGGATGTGTTGGTTGATCCGGCTCGAAAAATAAGAATCGGAAATAAATTATTTTTTGGAGAAAATGAAGATTTAGTAGCCGAAGTAATTGATAATACTACCTCAAGAGGAAGAACATTGCGCTTTTTATTTGATGGAAGCTATGAAGATTTTAGAAAAAAATTAAAAGAATTAGGGCAAACACCATTGCCAAAGTATATAAAAAGAGAGGTAGAACCGTTAGATGTTGAAAGATACCAAACTATTTATGCCAAACACGAAGGTGCCGTAGCAGCACCCACTGCCGGATTACACTTCTCTAAGCATTTGTTAAAAAGGTTAGAAATTAACGGGGTGAATTTAGCAGAAATAACCCTGCATGTTGGGTTAGGGACATTCAACCCTGTAGAAGTTGAAGACCTTTCAAAGCACAAAATGGATTCAGAGCAAATAGATATTCCTGAAAATGCAGCGAAAGTTGTAAATAATGCATTAGAGAATAAAAAAAGAGTATGTGCCGTGGGTACTACCGTAATGCGTACTTTTGAAAGCTCTGTATCGGCAAATCACCGATTGAAGCCTTTTAGCGGATGGACAAATAAATTTGTATTTCCACCCTATGATTTTAGTATTGCAAATGCGATGATTACTAATTTTCATACCCCTAAGTCTACCCTTATGATGATGACTTCAGCTTTTACGGGCCACGATTTCCTAAAACGTGCCTATGCCGAAGCTATCAAAGAGAAATATAGTTTCTATTCGTATGGCGATGCGATGTTGATTTTATAAACAGAACAACAGCTCGTTTTACAGTTAAAACCTTATAATTTTTTATAAGGTTTTTTTGATTGAAAAGTTTTTATACCTTTACAACCTTATGATATTAAATCTATTAGCATGAAGAAAACACTACTTTTTTTATTTTTATGTACTTCTTTAACAGGCATTGCCCAAGTTACCAATGAAGGTGAGCCGGTAAGCTGGAAATTGAGCACAAAAGATGCCATAACAGCCATAACGCTTCCACAGGTAAATATTCAAAAAATAAAAAATGAGGATGTTATTAATGATAAAGACAAAACCAAACCTTATAGGGTAGGAATTCTTCAGAAAGTCAATTACGGATTGGAAAATGCTGGAACATGGACTACCTTGTCAAATGGCGACCGTATTTGGAGGGTTTTGTTTCAATCAAAAGATGCCGTGCATTTAAGTGTGGTTTTTGATAAATT
>DRQI01000136.1 GCA_011330545.1 Flavobacteriia bacterium | reverse complement strand
TTTAAAAACAATTTGTGTGGAGATATTGTAGGGAAAATTACCGATAATAGCCAATGGTTTTCTATTGAAAATAGTAGATAGGTCGATTTTTAAAAAATCTTGGGCAATAATTCTTTTTGTTAAAGTAGGATAATGTGCCTGTAAATAGGCAACGGATTCTTTGTCGATTTCAATAACGTAGGTTGTAAATTTTTGTCGAAGTAAATAGTTGGTCAGTATGCCCATGCCGGGCCCAATTTCTAACACGGTATCATAACCGGTTTGGGTTAATGTACCGGCTATTTTTTTTGCAATAGCTTCATCTTTTAAAAAGTGTTGCCCCAAATGTTTTTTGGCTTTTACAGACATACCGTTTTTTCCGTTTTAGTAATCAGGCTTATAAGCCAAGTTATGATTTTACAAAATTTCTAACGTGATTGATTACTTTTAATTCGGTTCTAAAGGCAACAAATTTTTCTCCGAAGAGTGCTAAGCTTTCTTTGCGGAGTTTATCGGCATTTTCGCCATAATATTTTTGTAAGGTTTCTTCGCTGTCTGTAGTGTATTGAACGGAGTAAGTAACACCTTGCTCTTCTTCAACCATTACCTGCGATAATTTGGCTTCAGAAAATTTACCCGTTGCCAACATATCAGGAATGTGTTTTTCTTGCATCCACCGCAGCCAATCTTGTTCGGCAGACCTGTCAATGTTTACGGTTACGTTATATATGTACATATTTTTAAAATTTAAAATGACAAATTCTAATTAATGAGATTTGTTATTTTGGGTTTTATAATCTTAATTTATAGGATCTCCGCGTAATTTCCTGAATTGTTTACGGGCATCTACCAGATAGATACTCGATGGGAATTCAAAAATAATTTTTTGATACATTTCTTTGGCCTTTTCGGTATCGTTTAATTTTGTTAAGTATAAATTGGCTAACTTATAATAGGCGTCATCTACTAAAATACCATCTTGTTGCAGGGCTATTATTTTTAAATAATTATTTGCTGCACGTTGGTATTTTTTAATTTTAGTAAATAATTCGGCTTGTTTAAACAAGGCTTCATCTTCTATGGTACGGCCTTTAAACTTTTCTAGTACTACCGATAAGGTGTCAATGGCTTGCTTGTTTTTATTTTGAAATGCCAATAAATCCGCTTTAGCATACGTTTTTAAGGCATCGTGTATGGTATCACCGATAATGTTATCAGAAATTAGCAAACTCAACTCCAAGGCATCATTGGCAATGAGTTGCGATGTTGATTTCTTTAATACTTTGAGTTGTGTCAAAGCCCATTTAAAATCGCCTTTAAAATACGAAGTTTGTGCTACTTTAAAACGTGCAGTTTGTGCCAAAGTGCTGTTTTTTAGATGTGTTTGTACTTGCGAATAATTGATAAGGGCTTCGTTAAACCGGTTCGTATATACGAGTACATCTGCCAATTTTAATTTTATGGAACCTTGTTGAAACTGCGAATTGGTTTTGGCCAATGCTGCTGTTAAAATTTCGATGGCTTTGTCAGGATTGTCTTTTTGAAAGGTTAAAAAATGGGCGTATGCAATTTGTATGTCTAAGGTACTGTTTCCAGAACCATACGCAGCAAGCAATTCTTGAAATTTTTGTTCTACGGCTTCGAGTTCTTTTTTTGACTTTGCCGTAGCTACAGAAATTTTTAGTAAATATAAGTTGGTATCTAATACCTGTGTTGGATTTTGGGCATGTTCTAACACATACGAAAAAGCGGTGTTGGCCGTTTCGTAATCTTTATTAGTAAATGCGGTTTCCCCCAAATCAAAAATTCTCAATAAATTATCGGCATTTCTTTTGTACAGTGCAATTTCTTGTACTAAAGCCCTATCGTATTCTTTTTGTTGCATGTAGAGCCAACTCAGGAGTTTGTTCCAAGAGTTATTGGGTTTTTTTTGCAAGCGCTTTAATAGCAATTTTCTAAATAAGATGTTGTTGGGGTCGTCACTGTTATCGGTTACAAACATGCCGGCATACCGTTGTACGGTGGCATAATAACTTTCGTTTTTTTCAACCATATTTAGATAGGCATCAAACATATTTTCTATCTCGGCTTTTTCTCCATAAATAAAAGCTACATACGCATCATAATTGATGCTCGGGTCTAGTTCCATTGCTTTTTTATAGGCTTTTAAGGCATAGTCTAACAGGTGGTTTTCTTGAAATGTACGTCCGATAAGGTATCCTGAATACGGATTCTCTGCCACCAATTGTATCGCCTTTTCATAATACGGTATTGACTGATTATCAAGATGTTGTAGTTGTAAGTTGTACCCTTTTTCAATAATTAAATAAGCTTGCTTCGGAAATTCTTTTTGATGTGCTTCCAATAACTTTGCAGCAGCATCAAAGTTCTCGGTCAATTGGTAGCAAGAGAGTAATTTTTTAAAATAGTCACGCCTTATTTTATTCTTTTCATAAAGTTGTTTGTAAAGGGCAGCCGCTTTTTTGTATTCGCCTTTACGGAAATAATTCTGTGCCAATTGCGGATTTTGCGAAAAGCAAAACGAAACTGAAAAAAAGAATAGTATAACAATAAATTTACGATGCATAGCGTTATAGAATGACTTCAAAGGTACTAAAAGAAGTGTTAAAAATTTGATAAAAAGTATGGTTTAGAAAAGTACGATGTAACATTTTGGCACGACATTTGTCTTATGGTTATAAATAACTAAATACTTTTACAATGATTGAATTAACGAAACACTACGAAAAAGCAAAAAACAATGCGACTCTTTTTATGGAAAAAGGCCAAATAAGTGCTTATGTAAATGCCTTATTAGAGATGAATAAGTATAAAAAGTTGATGACAGCGGTTATTGCCAATTAAACAGTGCCCCACCGAGAACTTTTAATCAATACTATCAAATCCGGTATATTTTTGCAATACTTCAGGAATTTTAATTCCGTTTTCGGTTTGATAATTTTCTAAGATTCCGGCAAGTACCCGCGGCAAAGCCAATGAGCTTCCGTTCAATGTATGTGCCAATTCACTTTTTCCTTCGGCATTTTTAAAACGCAATTTTAAGCGATTGGCTTGAAAAGTTTCAAAATTTGAAACAGAACTTATCTCCAACCACCTGTCTTGTGCTGTTGAAAAGACTTCAAAATCGTATGTGAGTGCAGAAGTAAAACCGATATCTCCGCCACACAAACGCAAAATACGATAAGGTAATTTTAATTCTCTCAATATTTCTTTTACATGGCCTACCATTGCGTCAAGGGCTTCATAAGAATTATCGGGATGCTCAATACGAACAATTTCTACTTTGTCAAATTGGTGCAATCGGTTTAATCCTCTTACATGTGCCCCGTAAGAGCCGGCTTCGCGCCTAAAACACGGTGTATAACCGGTATGTAAAACCGGGAAATCACTTTCTTTTAACAATACATCTCTGTATAGATTGGTAACCGGTACTTCAGCCGTAGGGATTAAATAGAGGTTGTCACCCGTAACATGATACATTTGTCCTTCTTTATCAGGGAGTTGCCCTGTACCAAAACCTGAAGCTTCGTTCACTAAGTGTGGTACTTGTACTTCTTGGTATCCGGCAGCGGTATTTTTATCTAAAAAATAATTTATCAAGGCGCGTTGTAATTTTGCGCCTTTGCCTTTGTATACCGGGAAACCGGCACCTGTAATTTTGTTCCCTAATTCAAAATCAATAATATCGTATTTTTTGGCCAATTCCCAATGCGGCAAAGCTCCTTTGTGTAAGGTTGGAATTTTTCCTTCTTTAAAAACCACTTCATTGTCATCTTCGGTTGTGCCTGCCGGTACCAATACATTCGGAATATTTGGAATTTGGTATAACAAATCGTCTAATTCTTCTTGAAGGGTAGCCAATTCTTCACTTAATAATTTAGATTGTGCTTTGAGTTGGCCGGTTTTTTCTTTTAAAAGGGTAGCTTTTTGGCGCTCTCCAGATTGAAACAACATACCTATCTCCTTAGAAATTTTGTTAGATTCGGCCAATACATTGTCTAATTTTGTTTGGGTATTTCTCCGGTTTTCATCTATGGCTAGTACTTGATTGATGATGGCCTCGGCATTGGCAAAATTCCGAATGGCCAACCGTTCAATAACATGGCCTTTATGTTCCTTAATATAAGCTACTTGTAACATGGTTCTCTTTTAATGAAGGTGTAAAGATAGATAGTTAATTCTGAATTTTAAATGCCGAATTCCAAATTTTTCAAAATTCACTCTTTATAGGGTAATATCCATTCACTGTGTTTAAAACAATTCTATTTAACAGATGCCAAATTAACAGTGTATTGCCTAATATGTCTAAAAAGAAATTTTTCCACTGCTTATCAATTCTCGGGCTTTTTTTTCGTCAGTTCTTATTTGAGAAACCAATTGTTCAATCGATGCAAATTTTTGTTCATCTCGAAGCCTATATAGTAACTGTACTTGAATCTCTTTCCCGTAAAGGTCGGCATTAAAATCTAATAAATGCACTTCTATGGTTTGGTATTTTCCGTCAATAGTAGGCCGGTACCCAATATTCATAATACCAAAAAGAGGGGTGTTGTTTATCATTGTTTTTACCACATATACTCCTGATTTTGGAATGAGTTTGTAATCTTCTTTTATATGGATATTGATGGTGGGATAGTTCCACTGTTTGCCCAAGCCTTTTCCGTGTACAATAGTACCCGAAAGCATAAACGCATAGCCTAAATAGGCATTGGCTTTTTCAATGTTGCCTTCTTGCAGTGCCTTGCGGATTTTAGTTGAGCTAACGGCAATTTTTTCAATGTCTTGAGAAGGAATTTCTTCTACCTCAAAATCATAGACCGTACCATATTCTTTCAATTGTTCGAAATTACCTTCCCTATTTCTACCAAAATGATGGTCGTAGCCAATTATTAATTTCTTAAGGTGAAGCTGTTGCACTAAAATATCACGGACAAAATCTAGGGCAGTAAGCCTCGAAAAGCCTTTGGTAAAAGGTTCGATAACCAAATAATCTAACCCTGTTTTTTCTAATAGTGAAATTTTTTCTTCTAAGGTAGTCAATAATTGTATTCCGTTTCCTTTTTGCAAAACGATTCTCGGATGTGGAAAAAAAGTTAGAATGATCGATGTGCCATTTATGTTCTTGGCATTTTTTACTAACTTTTTAATAATTTCTTGATGCCCGATATGCACGCCGTCAAAAGTTCCGATAGTAACAACCGATTTTTTTTTTGAACTCGTAAATTCGGCAATAGAATGGTAAATTTTCACTCAAAGAAAGATTTATTTGGGCTCAAAAATAGTTAAAATTATGCGTTTGACAGCTATCATTATTACTACATTTTTAATTTATGGCACAACACTAAAAACCAATATTTTCTTTTAATATCTAACGCCCTACAATATCCATCGCAGATAACATGCCAATTTTTATTTGGATATTTTAACGGCAAGCCTTTAATAGTTTAGCGTTAAAACGTTATTTCTTCATGTAGCTGCGTGATAATTTGAGGGATATTTTTAACAGTAAAAACGGTGTTCAAAATCATTTTATTTTTATCGAAGATTAGTTCTAAAGTACCCTTGTCAACCTTAAAATATCCTGAGCTTCCTTTACAATAGCACAACCTTCCAAAGGTCATTTTAACTTGTTGTAACTCTTTATCTTTTAAATGGATATCCGTTTCTGAATGGCCGATTTCAAAATATAAAATTTCAGTGTAGTGGCCGTCTGCAGTTTGTGGAAGTTGATTTTTTTTGAGTTGGTATTTAATAATAAGCCGATTGCCTTTTTTAATTTCTACATAAGTATTGTTAAAGGCATCTTCTTGAACAAGCAATGTGGCATCGGGGATAATTTCAATACGGCATTGTGCATTGCTAATACATTTTGAAGTAGTAAATGTTTGTGGTTTTTTCAGTGCTTTAAAATAAAAACTTGAAGCGGTGCTTTTGCATCCACAGACACCTATGAGAAAGACAATTAATAAAACATTCTTCATAAGAAATGGTTTTTGTAAAGGTATCAAAATAATCAAGTTCATAAATTATTTTAAATTTGTATTATGCTAAAAATGAAGCAACAACTTTATATACTCTTATTTTTCTTTCTGTTTATAGTGGGATTTACCGGATATACACAGCAAAAAGCACTGTGGTCAGCTATTGATAAAAGTGATATTAAGAGTAGCGTACTAAAGCGAAAATCAATCGTTTCAACGTATAAGACGTTTCGTTTAGAGATAGGCTCTTTAAAGAATCAGTTGAAAAATATCCCCAAAAGAATATCGGGTAAAGAAAAAGGTGTGGTACTTCAATTTCCGGACGCTACGGGTAAATTGATTCGGTATTCGGTTAAAGAGACTTCGTTGTTGCATCCAAAATTGGCCATAAAATTCCCAACTATCAAATCGTATATGGGCCA
>DRQI01000135.1 GCA_011330545.1 Flavobacteriia bacterium | reverse complement strand
CGGAAAAACTACCTTGTTACAAATTTTAGGAACCCTCGATAAACCTACAAATATCAATGATGCCGTGCTTACGCTATACCAACAAAATGTACTGCAATTAAATGACCGTACGTTGTCTAAGTTCAGGAATAAAAATATCGGTTTTATCTTTCAATTCCATCAGCTATTGCCTGAATTTACGGCCTTAGAAAATGTATGCATCCCTGCTTTTATAGCGAATAAACCCAAAAAACAGGTGATTGAAGAAGCTACAGAAATTTTAGATTTCTTAGGCCTGTCAGACCGCATTTCACATAAGCCCAATGAGCTTTCAGGAGGCGAACAACAACGCGTAGCGGTAGCAAGGGCATTGATTAATAAGCCCAAAGTAATTTTTGCCGATGAACCCAGTGGAAATTTAGATTCTGCTTCTGCAAAAAATTTGCATGAATTGTTTTTTAAACTCCGCGATGAGTTTGATCAAACTTTTGTAATTGTTACCCATAATACCGAACTGGCCGATATGGCAGACAGAAAACTTGTGATTCGAGATGGGGTTATTGTCACATAGTTTTATAGGCGCTACAAGCAGAAGAATAAACAAAACAAACGGCCGAAACAAAAAATATAAAAGTTACGTTATCCAATGAGTCCTACTACGTTATTTGCGATATTAATTGCCATCATTGTCATTAGCTTTCTGATTGACAAATGGTTAGATTATTTAAACGCTAAACATTTTGACGATGAAATTCCCATTCCGCTAGAAGATGTTTACAAAGATGAAGAGTACTACAAATCACAAGATTATAAAAAAGAAAATTTTAAGTTTTCGACTATTACCTCTGTTGTTTCATTTGTCATAACATTGGCTTTTTTCTTTTTTAAAGGATTTGCCTATGTAGATGCCTATGCACGAAGCATTAGCGATAATCCGATTATCATCGCCTTACTATTTTTCGGAATCATTTTATTGGGCAGCGATTTATTGACCACACCCCTCGCCTATTATAAAACTTTTGTCATTGAAGAAAAATACGGGTTTAACAAAACCACTAAAACATTATTTTTTGTTGACAAACTCAAAGGGTGGTTGCTTATGATACTTTTGGGCGGTGGGGTGTTAGCATTGATTGTTTGGTTTTATCAACAAACCGGAAAAAACTTTTGGATATATACGTGGATTTTTATTTCGGCATTTTCAATATTTATGACCCTTTTTTATTCATCGCTCATTGTTCCGCTGTTTAATAAACAAACGCCTTTACCCGATGGGGAACTCAAAACTCAATTAGAAAATTTCGCCAAAAAAGTAGGGTTTAACTTAGATAAAATTTTTGTAATAGACGGTTCGAAACGCTCTACCAAAGCCAATGCTTATTTTACCGGCTTTGGCAAAAAGAAGCGCATTGTTTTATACGACACGCTCATCAACGATTTAGAACCCGACGAAATAGTGGCCGTATTGGCACATGAAATAGGCCATTATAAAAAGAAACATGTAATTTTTAATATGCTTGCCTCAATTTTATTGACGGGATTGACACTTTACCTATTTTCTTTCTTTGTAGACAGCAAACTCTTAGCCAATGCTTTATCTGTTAAAGAACCTAGTTTTCATATAGGATTGATAGCTTTTGGTATTTTATATACGCCCATCTCAGAAATTACAGGGTTGCTGATGAATTATATTTCGAGAAAGTTTGAATATCAAGCCGATGATTATGCCAAACACCACTTTGGGGCGGCAGCGTTGGTTTCTTCTTTAAAGAAATTATCAAAAAACAGCTTGAGTAATTTAACGCCACATAAGGCGTATGTCTTTGTACACTATTCGCACCCTACCTTATTGCAACGGGTGCAAAATTTGCTTTCTTAAAGTTTAAGAGTAGTGTGAAATTTTGAAATTGCGGTTAATAAAAAAAGAGACCCTTATTATGATTAAAAATATTCTAATTATCTTCATGCTTTTTACAGTGAATTATTCTTCTTCACAAGGCAAATTCAATGAAGAGAGATTAAAAACCTCAAAAAAATTAATAGCCCTAATTGAAAAAAAGGAATATCAAGAAATAAAAAAACTATTTCCTGATGAAATTTCTAAAAATATTCCTGAAAAAGCATTAAAATATTATGTTGACATGGGTTCTACATTCATATCAAAATATGGAATCCCAACAGATGAAAGTTTACTGACGAAAGTTAATATCGTTCCTACAAAAACTGGAGTTGTTATGGTAAACAGTATACTATTTCCATTTCCTGCTACAAAGGAAAAAAGTACAATGCCAAAAAGAATAATTGAAGTTGGCTTTATTGAAAAATATGGCAACAAAAAAATTGTATCTTTCAAAGTTGCAGAACTTCAACCGCCACCTGCACCAAAAGAAATTATCTATTTAGATAAATTAGAATTTAGGACAGATAGCATATCAAAATGGAGAATATATTATTCAAAAGGAAATATTAAAAACAAAAATAGGGAAGTCTTTGCCGTAAGTGGTAATTTAGATGAAATGAAAAAATTACAAATTGAAACAGATTATAAAAATTTATTAAAAGAATTAGCAGAAGCACCTATAAAAGAAAAACTGTATCCCAATGATATCGTAAGGTTTAATGGAAAACCTGAGAATATAACACTAAGTTGGCAATACCAAGGCGATAATAAATTTTATAGAATTTCTATGATTATAAATAAAGAAAAAAACGTTGAAGAACCTTTAAACAACTTTGTAATTGTTAGTACTTCAATTTTTGCCAACCAACCAACAGTTTATTATGTTGAAAAAAATAAAGTGAAAAAATTAGTTTATAAATTAACTGAATTTTCGAAAAGAGATTGGAAAGATAAATATGAAAAAAATCCATAACTGCTAATGAAATAATTTGTACAGTTAACGACTAATTTTTGTTAAATTCAAAGTTACGTTCTTTAAATTAAGTTTGATGTATAATCAAAATTTAATGCTTTTAACATCAACTAACCACACTAGCAGCCGTTAAATGATTTTAGAATGAAAAATGCAACATACCTATTTTTAATAATACTATTTTTTCTTTCCTCTTGTTCGTTGAAAAAAACCAACAATGAGAATACAAAAGCCATTACCGGCAATGACAAAAAAATAAAGCTGAATTTAAAAAAGGATGCCGATACTATCCTGAAAAATTGGGTAGCCTATTACAAACAAAAAGAATCTGCTTTTTCTTTGAAAAATTTTATGTATAAAAATTCGGATACTTTGATTGTGATGCAAGGGACTGTTATCGGAAACTTCGATAAAAATTTTGACAGTATATATACTAATTTTATAGTCTTTAACCACGATAAAAATAAATACATCGATTTTGACAGCTATAATTGGGCTTTAGGCGAACATCAAAAACCGCTATTTTCTCCTGACCAAGAAATTGATTTAGTTGACCTAAAAAGCCAAACCGTTAACAGAATTGCCTTTAGGGGGCCGTTGCAATGGGTGGAAGCCGTTTTTTGGGAAAATGACTCTACCGTTGTCTTACTTGAAAATTCAGCCGATAAATATCCTATAATTACCAAACTCGAATTGTACGGTAAAAAAATTAAAACTTTCAAATATTTAGACAGTTTAAAATTCGAGTCTAACTATTTTCAACTTAGGCTTAGAAAAAAGGGAATAAAATTGTAGTAAAAGTAGCATTTGTGATATATTTATCTGACTAAAAAAACACCTTCAAACTAAATCCGTAAAAAAATGAAAAATGTATTTAACCCTCAGGATGTTAATCAACTACTCGAACGCATCGAAAAATTAAGCAGTGACACCCAACAACAATGGGGTAAAATGGATGCATCGCAAATGTTGGCGCATTGTAATGTTACGTATGAAATGGTGTATACAGACAAACATCCAAAACCTAATGCTGTTGTAAAATTTATCCTAAAAACATTTATTAAAAACAAAGTAGTCAGTGAAACGCCTTACCAAAAAAACGGAAAAACCGCCCCTCAGTTTGTTATGAAAAGCGATAAAGATTTCAATGCCGAAAAAAAGCGGTTGATAGCTTATATCAAAAAAACACAAGAACTCGGAGCGGCACATTTTGATAATAAAGAATCACATTCATTCGGTAAACTATCTTCAGCCGAATGGAACAATATGTTTTACAAACACCTCGACCACCATTTGAATCAGTTCGGAGTTTAAGCCCTACACTGCTAATCTTATTGGATATAAAAACTAAGTACTAAAAATAGTAGTAAATAAAACAGTTTAGAGTTTGTTCAGTAAAAATCTTTATGCTATTTTTAAACTATGGCTTATGTTGCAACCATAGAAGAAGAAAATAAAGAAATAGCAAAACGCTACCGGGCAATGCTCAGTGTTACCTATCAGACCTTATCGAAAGAAGATAAAAGCCTGATACGTAAGGCTTTTAATATTGCGTTAGATGCCCACAACGGCCAACGCCGTAAAACGGGTGAACCCTATATTTTCCATCCTATTGCAGTGGCTAAAATTGTTGCTGACGAAATAGGCCTTGGCGCTACTTCCATTATGTGTGCCCTGCTGCACGATGTTGTTGAAGATTCTGATGATTATACCTTAGAAGACATCGAACGCCTTTTTGGAGAAACCGTTGCGCGGGTTGTCAACGGCCTTACCAAAATTTCTAAATTAAAAAGCGATCAGGAAATATCGATTCAGGCAGAAAATTTTAGAAAAATGCTCTTGACATTGAATGACGATGTAAGGGTTATTTTAATAAAAATTGCCGACCGCTTGCACAATATGCAAACGATGGATGCCATGCCACCATACAAGCAATTAAAAATAGCTTCTGAAACCCTTTTTATTTATGCTCCGTTGGCTCATAGGCTAGGCCTGTATAATATCAAGTCAGAGCTAGAAGACTTAGGCCTTAAATATACTGAACCCGAAGTTTATAATGACATTCTTGCAAAAATTAAGGAAAGTAAAGAAGAACAGAATAAATACATCAAAGAATTTTCTGATAGCATTAAAAATTCACTCGACAAAGAAGACTTTCAATATGTCATCAAAGGAAGGCCGAAATCTATTTATTCTATCATACGGAAAATGCGCAATCAAGATGTTACTTTTGAAGAGGTATATGATAAATTTGCCATCCGTATTATTTACAGTTCTGATTTGGCACATGAAAAATTCAATGCTTGGAAAATTTATTCTATCGTTACCGATAGTTTCAATCCGAATCCCAAACGCTTACGAGATTGGATATCACAACCCAAATCTACCGGGTACGAATCATTACACATTACTGTTATGGGCCCCAAAGGAAAGTGGGTAGAAGTCCAAATTCGGTCAGAGCGCATGGATGAAATTGCCGAAAAAGGCTATGCGGCACATTTTAAATACAAACACGGTGACGAAAGGGAAAGCGGACTCGAAAGTTGGCTCAACAAACTCAAAGAAACCTTAGAAAATCCTGATATTAATGCCGTAGATTTTGTTGAACAGTTCAAACTAAACCTCTATGCCAAAGAGATTTATATTTTTACGCCTAATGGCGATATCAAATCATTGCCAAAAGGTGCTACTCCCATAGACTTTGCCTTTGCCATCCATACCGAAGTAGGCATGAAATGTAGAGGTGCTAAAGTCAATAATAAACTGGTACCGCTAAGTTATGAACTCAAAAGTGGCGACCAAGTAGAAATTATT
>DRQI01000134.1 GCA_011330545.1 Flavobacteriia bacterium | reverse complement strand
TAAAGTTAAAATGAAAAATGTATCAAAAAACACGGTTTTTTCGGCAAACCGATTGAGCTAGCCTGTGTAGCACTTTTTACAATAAATGGTTCACTTTTCTTAATAAATGGTATTTTTTAACCTGTAAATTGCACAAAAAAACGGCCTTTTTTTGGGTTGATTCTGCGTAAAAAGGTTTTTTAAACAAAAAAATGACTGAGAAATTATTGAATGTTGCAAAATTCAAGGGCGATAAATTTCAGCCCTTTTTTGTGATTTGTAAAGGGTTGAAAAATATAATATAATTAAAAGCGGAGATATAGGTTACGTGCATAACATAAACCATAGTGATAAAAGCCTTGCTTTAAGGTATTTTTCGAAGGTGATTTGTAAAAAATATGCCTTAAAGAAATTTTAAATTGAAATAGAATCTTTGTTTCTAATACCATTTTTTAACTCGTTTTCTAGTTTGATAATCTTTAACAAGGTAATATTGATGATTTTTACTAGGTGTTGAGGGGTTGACGCTTTATGTAATTTCAATAATAACGGAATAAAATGGTCATATGAACGATAATACCTTTTTCTTTTGGTTAATTTTATTAAGGCTTTTTCTATATTGAGCTTTACTTTTTTAAATTGTAGCTCATAAATAGTAAAACGGCCATAGGTTTTTTTAGAGGTATCTAATTTAAAAAGTGCTATAAACACCTCTTGGTCTGCACCATATTTTTTTCCTTTCTTACAGTTAAAAGCCCTGCGTATTAACGTTTCATAATTTCTACCTTCTCGATAATAATCTAATGCCAATTTTTTCAATTTTAAATAATTCATAAAATAGCTATGCCATCATCGAAAAGTAAGGGGAGGTTTCCGGGCATCTATTTATGTTGCAGATACCTGCTTGACAGCAAATTATTGGTTGATTGATGGTGTAGTAAAAACTAAACTGGTGATTAAATAATCACCTAAGGGGAAAACAAAATATTTTAAATGGTGTTCTTAACAAAAGGGTAATCACTATTGCTACTAGGATACTTTTTAACTTGAAATATTCCTTAAAAAAATCCCGGTAAATAGTTGTATGATACTTCTTTTAGCAATCGTTACAAGTATCAATAAAATTACTATGTCTTTACAAAATTCACCGGAATCAACGTTTTACACCCTATTTATAGATTTTAACTACTTCCCTTATTTTTTAAATATTATTTCCATACTATTTAAATTCAATGTGTCAAATAATTATGTAAATTTGACATATGAATATGTACAAATATATGTATAATATTGTACATTTTCAAATATTTTAGAACAATATTTTATATAGTATATTAACTAATTAATAGCCAAAACATTGGATATTAAGAAAGAAAGAAAAAATAGAGGATGGTCGCAAGAAAAACTTGCTAAACTGCTAGGTGTTAGCCGGGGAACTATTGTGAATTACGAAAATGACGGTGTTATTCCGGAGACAAAACGGCCCATGCTGAATAGAATATTTGGCGACAAGGAAAGTGACGCTAGCAGCTCGATATATTTAGAAAAAGACGGTACAAAAATACCGCTAAGAGAACTCGCTGTATTTTTTGTGGAGAATCAAGACGTTTTTATGCAAAATAGTGTATTGCGCTTGGCCATTGATAAAATGGTAGCGCAAAAATTAAATGAAAAATTACAAGAAATTATTTCAAAACACGATTTAGATCGTTGATTTCACAAATTTTGGATAGTAAATCTTTAGTTTCGAAATTCAAATGTTCAATCTCACTTTTTAAATTGGTAATGACAATTTCTTGATAAATGGTTTTTTCAATTCTCCTATTTTTTAAATACCCCTTTATTTTAAGTTTATTTAGTACTTCTTTTGCTTCTTGTTTTTTCATTTTGTAATCTTTTTAAATTCTTTCATATAATCTTTAAAATGTTGAGTTTTATTATCCTCTTTATCTATATATTCATTACTTTTTACAATAAAAACAATCAGCCTATTGATAATGTTTTTGAGGTTTGTTTCAATTGAATTATAATGATAAAACAATAATATACAGATAGAAGTTACTAAAAATGGTGCATAGAACAATATATTATCATACCAAGAATCTGGAAAATCTCCATTGAATAATTGCTGAGCAAACAAAGCCCATAATATTTGATATAGTGCAGTTGCCATAAATAACCCTCCGATACTTACGAAAATGATTTTACCTAAGTTAGTGTAAATAGGATTGAGAACATTAAAAATAAAAAAAACAGAAGCAATCAATGCTAAAATGGGAGTGCCTATGTACAATAGAAATAAATAATAACCATTAAAACCCCTATATTTATAGTTGTTTTGCAGTGCCTTTTTTTTAGAGGTAAATTCTTTTAATTGCCGATTTGAATTTTCTTTTACAAGCCGGTACTTTAATATAAATTCATTCTTTGAAATTTTACCTTTTTCTAAATCATTAATTAAGTTTTCAAAAGCTAAATTCCGATTTTTTATGATTGGTTTGTAAGTGGCTTTTAAGGCTTTGTATTCAGGCGAGTATATGCTGTTTACAAACTCGTATTTTTTACTTATAAAAGGAGCCCTTACGGCAATTATTACTAAAGCGCCAATAACTGTTACCTTACTTAGATTGATGAAATTAATTTTCTTTAATTCTGCAGTGGCTAATGCATAGGTTTTCTTTAAAAATTTAGCTATCACTTTCCTTAGTTTTATATTTCAATTATCAGTAGTTTGCCCATAGCTTACTTTTGTAAACTCAATGGTAACAATACAATAATCGTATTAAAATTTGCTTTTCAATTTAATCAAGATGAATTTCTAGCATAACCTATTAAGGTATACAATGTATACACTTTAAGTTCAACATAAAATCTTCATCTTTCCCTTATAGATGTGGTTAGAGGTTATGCTAATTTATAAAAAAAGTATTTACTAACACAAATATTTTACGAAAAAGTGGTACAGATTTATAAATTTACACTTTAAATGTAATTTTGTTGTACAAAAACTGCAGTGGTTTTGTTAAATAAGCAAAAAATTGGCAATTGATATTCTAGGAGATTGAATACATGGTTTTATTTTTTAAATCTGCTATATTGCGAAAGCACATAATGAGGCTAAAAAACACCACTCGGAGACTAGGCAGGTTGGTTTTTTAGTAACTGTAAAGAGAATTTATTCAGAACTCCAAAAACAGTATTCTTCAAGGCTTCTACACTAGACATTTGAAAACTTTCACTACATACAATACAATTAACACTCTTATTCCATAGTAGGAAGCGCTTTCAAATAATTTTGATAAGGCAAATAGTAAAGTGTTTTTGGGGTGTTGTTGGATAATTATTCTTTCTATCCAATAGGGTTAATGTTTCCTAAGGATTCAATGAATTTTAGCATAGTCATTAGATTCTATTGCCTGCAAGGTATTATATTTTAAAGTGTTACAATAGTAAAAATAAGAGAAATTCGGGTTTAAAAACACAGAAAGTTTTTTCATAAAAAAACGCCCTAAAAAATAGGACGTTTTCTTTTAACTAACTCAAATAATTTATACAATGAAAACAAATTTTTAGATTTGCTTCGTATATATAACGGCAATTGTTGTGCCAAAATTGTGCAGGCAATGTTAAGCTACCGTTAAATACTGCTAAAAAAGTGTTAAGAATTGCTATAAAATATGCTTTTGTGCTTTGTATGACGAACGTACCAAAGCACTGCTTTCAACATGCCGAAAGCCCATTTTTAATCCGATTTCTTTATATTTTTCAAATTGTTGGGGAGTGATAAATTCTTTTACAGGCAAATGTTTTTTACTGGGCTGTAAATATTGGCCGATGGTAACCACATCAACTTGTACATTGCGTAAATCTTCCATTGTTTGCAATACTTCTTCTTCCAATTCGCCTAAGCCTAACATAATCCCTGATTTTGTCCTTCTAATTCCTTGTTCTTTCAAATACTGCAGTACGGCCAGGCTTCTGTCGTATTTTGCTTGTATTCTAACTTCTCGTGTTAATCGGCGTACGGTTTCTACATTGTGTGAAACTACTTCGGGAGCCACGGCAATAATCCTATCAATATTTCTGTGAATGAGCTGAAAATCAGGAATCAGAGTCTCTAAGGTCGTTTTTGGGTTGGCCCTGCGGATAGCCTCTACGGTTTCTGCCCAAATAATAGAACCGCCATCTTTTAAGTCATCTCTGTCAACCGAAGTAATTACAGCATGTTTGATACCCATTAAATGGATAGAACGGGCTACTTTTTCGGGCTCTTCCCAATCTACGCTTTCAGGCCTGCCCGTTTTTACGCCACAAAACCCACAAGAGCGGGTGCAGATATTTCCTAAAATCATAAAAGTGGCTGTACCTTCACCCCAGCATTCACCCATGTTTGGGCAACTACCACTGGTACAGATAGTATGTAGGTTGTATTTGTCTACCAACCCCCGTAAGGCTGTGTATTTTTTTCCAACAGGAAGTTTTACACGCAACCATTTGGGTTTTTTTAAGGGTAGGATTACTGATTCTTCTGACATTAACTAGAAATTATGAAGGGCAAAATTACAAAGAAAAGATTTATTCTGTCAATGAAATAGCATTAAAATC
>DRQI01000133.1 GCA_011330545.1 Flavobacteriia bacterium | reverse complement strand
TTTAGGCCCTTCCAACACTGTTTTTACAATACTGTTTTTTTGTTGGCTATCAAGTTGGGTATGCCATTTTACCATCGTTATCTCTAAATTTTCTATTTCTAGCCCTATAATTGAATTGGGGTGCACACAACTACCATCATTAAAATAAGGCAATTCTCCCGGGTCAGGAAAACGCGGCCTATGTGTATGGCCGGCAATGACCATCTGATTGTTATTTTTTAACATCCAATCTTTTAATTTTTCTTCAACCTTAATGAGGTTTTTATAATTTTTTGCCGGACTCGTCGGGTCTTTTACGCCAAACCACTTTTGCAACGGCATCCAAAAATACCTGACAAAAAACCGGCTGGTTTTCCAAAATTTATAATTCAACAAATCTGCCTGATGCCCGTGTATCAATAATATTTTATTTGTAGTACCTTCAATCTGTAACAAGATACTTTCATAATATTCTAAATTAAAAAGCAGTTCTTTTTCTCGAACTGTTTTCGGGTTAAAAAACTTTCGTGCAATTTTTTCAACAGTTTTAGGGTCTCTGAATACCATATCGTGATTTCCCCAAAGCATGTGTAGCCTATCCTCTTGATGGAATAGTTTTAACAACTCAAAAATATTTTTATGTGCTTTATAAATAGGCTCAAAAGAATAATTTTCCCAAAGTTCAACACCATCTCCTAATTCTATATAGGTATAATTTTTCTGATAATAATCTCTAATGGCATATTCATAAATTTGCATATTGTGCGTAAAATCATCGGCATAGCTATTATCGCCCTTATGCAAGTCACTAAAAAATATCAACTTAGTACTTTTATTGATACTCAGCGGCTTGGCCTTTTTAAATGCGTTATCTAAAATAGAATGAGTCATTAAGTGCAAGAAACAATTTTTAAATTAAAAACCGGTTTTTCTGACAATAAATAAGCCTCTGTCTATATCGCTAATAGCGATATTTCCACTTTCAAAATAAGGATATACACTCCAAACTCCATTAAAATTAGCACTGTTGTTCTCCGGATAAGTATCAAAAAATCCAACTTCGTTTAAACCATTGTTGTCAATTGCTGAAATATCGATAAAACGAACCCCTGCTGTATAGTTTGCTAAATAGAAAAGTGTACCCTTTACATAACCATTATGATCAATGGCTCTGGTCGGGCCTAAATAAGCGGCCTTAAATATGGGGTTGTCAAGATCGGTAAAATCTAAAATTATCGTGCGGGTCCTTATGCCAAGCATCGTTTCATCCGATTCATCGCCCACGATAAAATACCGGTGGTCTTCGGTAAACCAACCTTGATGTGTAAACCCTACATCAGGATATGACAATGTCGAAATATTTCTAGGGTTTTCTTTATCTGTAACATCAACAATCACAACTTTATTTCCATTACTTCCAACAAAAATTTCTTTGCCAACATAATCAGTATCGGGCCCATTATAAGTTATTACTTGGGCATCATGAGTTTCGCCATCATTGCTATAACCCCCTGCAGCAATAGGGTTCAATGGGTTTTGAATATCAATAAAATGAGGCCCGCCATCAAAAATATTGGTGCCAACGGCATAGGCAAATCCCGCAGCTTCATTAATAATAATATTATGCGAGTGGCCAAAACCGGTATAATTTGTATCACTTGAAAATGTTTGTGGCGGATTGGTAACATTTCTGAGTTTGGTTAAATCAAATACTTGCATGCCATGATTATTGGCTTCACTTACTATAAAAGCATAATCGTTATATACCTTTATATCTCTCCATGGGCTATTGAAAGTTGCTGTTGGTAATTTACCTAAATAGATTGGGTTTAAAGGGTCTGATATGTCAATAAAGCCGGTGCCGTTATTTAATCCCATTAATACGTATTCTTTTCCGGTAGTACTGTCTGTCCAACCCCAAACATCATTTCCTGCAGTAGCTGCCATTCCACTCAAGGTTATATGAGCCATTAAATCGTAATTGTTACACGGAAATTCTCCCGCCATACCGTTCTCACACACGATTCTTGTACTCATCACTTGTTCACACACATCGCCAATTCCATTATTATTTGCATCCGCTTGATCTGCATTTGGGGTTGACGGGCAGTTATCATCGGCATCAATAATTCCATCATTGTCAGCATCTGCCATAATCTGCACTACTTCTATCTGATTATCAGATGAAGAACAACTTATTAAAATTGTACATACAAACAATAAGTATAAAAGCGATGAGAATAATTTTTTAAATACCATAATCTTATTTTAGTCTTATAAATGTAAGGTTTCTTACACAATTTTTATTATTCTGTAATGCCATGAGCCCTTTTTAATCAACGTTTTAAAAATGTTTTGTACATCAATCCTTTATTGGTTTTAAGCTCTATAAAATAAATTCCGGAAGCTAATTTCGATACATTTATCCTTTCTATAGGTTTTAGCCTATTTACTCGTTGCCCAAATGCATTAAAAATAAGAATTCTTTCTACTGTCACATCGCTGGGTTTATCAATTAATAAGTGTGAAGAAACCGGATTCGGATAGATATTAAATTTAGATGTTACCATTTCTTCTTCTACGTCGAGAACCGCACTATTATTCTTAGAAATCAAATGGCTGTCGGGGTCAATTTCTATTTGAGTAACCTGAAAGTTTACGGCTTCAAAAAATTCTTGGTCATTAACAGTATTATTTTCAACAATATCGAGAGTTTCCCCTCCTAAGCCGTGTAGCCTAATGGTTACCGGAGCTTCAAAAAAAGCAACCGAAGCATGGCTTTGCGATTGGTGTATTTTTATATTTACTTGATTTGCTGTTAGTTGGTTCCAAGTAACCGTATAGCTCGGATATCCTTGATTATAAATCCAATCATTAAAAAATTCGCTCAAATCTTGTCCGCTTACAGCTTCCATATTTGCCATAAAATCAGGAGTTTTTGCATATCCGTAAGCCAAATTCGTATCAGATAAATAATTTTTCATCCCTTGGAAAAAGACAGCATCTCCAAGCTTTTTACGCAGCATGTGCAATACCATAGCTCCTTTTCTGTACGATAGGCGCCCGTTAAAAATCCTTCCTACATTAGTGGTATCTGCATCTGATAAATATACCGCCCCGTCAAGTTGTGAGGTTATCGAATTTATGGTACTGACGCGCCAATCTTTAAAAGGCGTATCGCCGTCTAAGTTTTCAACGGTAAGTGCTGCCAGGTAAGTAGCAAAACTTTCGTTTAGCCAAATATCTTTCCAACTGCCGCAGGTAACTTTATTGCCAAACCACTGATGTGCCAATTCGTGTGCAATCAATCCTCTGTTAAAATCTCCCATAAACGAAACAGTTGTATGTTCCATACCACCACCCCAACCAAATTGTGCATGTCCGTATTTTTCATCGGCAAAAGGATATTCTTCAAATAACTGTGTATAAAGATTGATAATATCTACGGTAACACCTGTTTGATGCTGAACGGCTGCGAAACTTTCCGGATATACATAATTAACAATATCAAAAGGGTTTCCGTTATTGGCAACTTGATGTGAATATACGGTATAATTTGTCACGGCAATGGCAACGAGGTATGCAGGAATAGGATACCGATGCTTAAAATGCGTTGTTTTGCTGTTGCCATTCACCGTTTGGCTTTGTTCTAAGCCATTAGAAACGGCTACATATTGCCCGGGTGCTGTAATATATACATCTAAAGAGTCAATTTTATCATTCAAATCTTGTTTGCACGGCCACCATCCTTTGGCTCCATAGGGTTCTGACAATGTCCAAATGATAGGAGTGCCATTGTGTGTAGTTTGCTCAAAAGAGCCAAAACCTGAACTTATCGGATTACCGCTATATGTTATTTTAACTGTTGTTGATTGCCCTTGTGTTAATTGTTGTGACAATGTAATTATCAACTCGTCATTGGCATTTTGGGTGAATGTCAAAGTATTGGCATTTTGAGTAACTTCTGAAACCGTCATATTATCCGCCAAATCAAAAGTAACCGTAGCCATATCACTCTTAGCTGTAAAAGTTGTAGTAACAATACCACTTATAAAGGCCACTGACGGATCAACCGTAAAATCTAACCGGTGGTATGTGATATCATAATTTGCCGTATTTAAATTAGCTTTGTGGTTTATGACTTTATGAGCTGCTTTTGCTTCTGACTCAACAAGTTGATTAAACCCAA
>DRQI01000132.1 GCA_011330545.1 Flavobacteriia bacterium | reverse complement strand
TTTACTAGCATCCGCTTAATCTCATTCAACTTCATCAAGGCTTCAATAGGTGTCAACGCATCTATATTTGTAGTTAAAATCTCTTCTTTAATATCTTCTAACAAAGGGTCGTCTAGCTTAAAAAAACTCAATTGCATGTCTTCATCCATAGCATTTTTGAGGTTGTTTTTAATCGCTTCAGAAGAGTGGTTTTGCTCTAATTTTTTCAATATTTTATTCGCCCTGTGAATTACCGGTGTTGGCATCCCTGCCATTTTAGCTACGTGAATGCCAAAACTGTGTTCACTGCCTCCCGGAATCAATTTTCGCAAGAAAATAATCGTGTCTTTTAATTCTTTTATAGAGATGGTATAATTTTTAATCCGTTCAAAGGTATTGGCCATATCATTCAACTCATGATAATGCGTGGCAAATAGTGTTTTAGGGTGTGCCGGATGTTCATGTAAGTACTCAGCAATGGCCCAAGCAATAGAAATACCGTCATAGGTACTGGTACCGCGCCCAATTTCATCTAACAATACCAAACTGCGTTCTGAAATATTGTGCAAAATATTAGCCGTTTCATTCATCTCTACCATAAAAGTCGATTCGCCCATAGAAATATTATCACTGGCACCTACTCGTGTAAATATTTTATCTACAATACCGATTTTGGCATGTTGGGCAGGCACATAACTGCCCATTTGTGCTAACAAAACAATCAATGCCGTTTGCCGCAAAATAGCCGATTTACCACTCATATTAGGGCCGGTAATCATAATGATTTGTTGCTGGTTTCTATTGAGTACCACATCATTGGCAATGTATTCTTCGCCAATGGGCAATTGTTTTTCAATGACGGGATGGCGGCCGTTCTTAATCTCCAAATCGGTACTTTCATCTAATTGCGGGCGTACATAATTATTGTCTTTTGCTGTTTGCGCAAAAGAACACAAACAATCTAATTTGGCAATTTGTTGTGCATTTTGTTGTACTTGCTCTATATAAGTTATCATAAAATGCAGTAACTCGGTAAATAATTGCTGTTCTAGTTGCTCAATTTTTTCTTCAGCCCCTAAAATTTTGGTTTCATAAGCCTTCAGTTCTTCGGTAATATAGCGTTCGGCATTTACTAAGGTTTGTTTTCGAATCCAATCTTCAGGTACTTTGTCTTTATGTGTATTCCGCACTTCAATATAATAGCCAAACACATTGTTAAAAGCTATTTTTAAACTCGAAATTCCGGTACGTTCGGTTTCACGTGCCAACATCTCATCAAGGTATTCCTTTCCGGAAGAGGCAATAGTACGTAATTCATCCAACTCATCAGAAACTCCGGTAGCGATGGCATTGCCTTTTTTAATATTTACTGGAGCATCGTCAAAAAGGGTTGTTGTTATTTTTTGAATCAATTCGTCACATGAATGCAATTGTTTTCCTAAGTGCTGCAAGGCTTTATTATCATTTTTTTCTGCAACTTCCTTTATAGGCAAAATAGCTTTGAGCGAATCTTTTAGTAATACCACTTCTCGAGGATGAATTTTTGCCGTGGCTACTTTAGAAATCAACCGTTCAAGATCGCTTATTTGTTTCATTTGATAGGTAACCTCGTCATAAAAAGTATCATTTTCAATAAGATATTTTACAATTTCATGTCGTTTTTGAAGTTGTTTCAAATTCTTCAATGGCAAGGCCAGCCATCGTTTAAGCAATCGGCCGCCCATGGGTGAAATGGTACGGTCAATAATATCTAATAAGGTTACCGCTTCGGGTGAATTGGCAACATACAACTCTAAATTTCTGATGGTAAATCGATCCATCCACACATAGTGGTCTTCTTCGATTCGCCGGATGGTAGCCAAATGCTGCAATTCTTTATGTTGCGTTTCAGATAAATAGTAAAGTATTGCTCCGGCAGCAATAATACCGAATTGTAAATCGTCTATGCCAAACCCTTTGAGTGATTTGATTTGAAAATGGGTGCTCAGGCTTTCATTAGCATATTCTTGTTGAAAAAGCCAATCATCGAGATAAAAAGAATAATACCGTTCGCCAAACAATTCACTAAAACGGGTTTTGTATTGCTTTTGAACCAATACCTCACTCGGATTAAAATTTTGCAACAGTTTGTCAATATATTCGTCATTGCCTTCGGCTATTAAAAACTCTCCGGTTGAAATGTCTAAAAAAGAGATTCCGATTTGTTTTTTCCCGCCTCTTCGGCCGGCCGGCCCAAAATGTAAAGCGGCCAAAAAATTATTGGTTTTGGCTTGTAGTACTCCATCGCTCAAAGCTACTCCGGGGGTTACCAATTCGGTCACGCCACGTTTTACAATGGTTTTGGTCATCTTTGGGTCTTCAAGTTGATCGCAAATAGCCACCCGCATTCCGGCTTTTACTAATTTTGGCAAATAGGTATTGAGCGAATGGTGTGGAAACCCTGCCAATGCCGTTTCTGTTTCGCTGCCGGCGCCGCGTTTGGTCAATACAATTCCTAAAACCTGTGCTGCTTTTACGGCATCTTCGCCAAAAGTTTCATAAAAATCGCCCACCCGAAACAATAACATCGCATCAGGGTATTTACCCTTAATGGTATTGTATTGCTTCATTAACGGAGTGACTTTTTTTACTTTTGCAGCCAATTATTGCAATTTTAAATTAGTTTTGCGAAGTTAATTATTCAGAATTAAAGATAACCAATTTTATGCGGAAATTGAAAAATAGCGAATTAGGAAGATTAACCGTTGAAGAATTTAAATCAGTAAAAAAGACCCCTTTACTGGTTATATTAGATAATATCAGAAGTTTAAATAATATCGGTTCGGTTTTTCGGACTAGTGATGCCTTTTTAGTTGAGAAAATCTATTTGTGTGGCATTACGGCCAAACCGCCTCATAAAGACATTCATAAAACTGCCTTGGGAGCCACAGATACCGTTGATTGGGAATATGTTGAAAATACGCTTACCCTGATAAAAAAATTAAAAAGTGAAAAGATAAAAATAGTGGCTATCGAACAAGCGGAAAACACCACATTGCTACAAAATTTCAACCCTTCAAAAGAAGGAAAAACGGCGGTTATTTTTGGCAATGAGGTGAAAGGCGTACAACAAGAAGTAGTTTCGGCAGCTGATTATTGTGTTGAAATTCCGCAATACGGCACCAAGCATTCGTTGAATATTTCGGTGAGTTGCGGGGTGGTTCTTTGGGATTTGTTTCAAAAGATAACCTCTTAAAATTCTAATATACAAGTTCTAAACCCCAAATAAACCCTTTAAATTTGTCTTTTATAATTTGGGACTTGTAATTTTAACAATTATGGACAATTTTATACTTTTTTTAAAACTAGGCCTCGGGCATGTATTGGATTGGCAGGCTTATGACCATATCTTATTTTTACTGGTTTTAACGGTTATTTATAGCTTTAATGAAGCTAAAAAAGTAGTATGGCTTATTACCTTTTTTACCTTAGGACATACTTTAACATTAGCACTGGCTGCGTATAAAATATTATCTGTTGATATTGGCGTTGTTGAATTTTTAATTCCCGTTACCATTTTAATTACAGCACTTACCAATATCGTAACCGTAAAAAAACAAGCTAAAAAAAGTACCAATATTAATCTGTTTTTTGCTTTTTCGTTTGGATTGATTCACGGATTGGGGTTTTCAAATTATTTTAGAATGATTGTCGAAGAAACCGAAGCCAAATTAGTGCCTTTATTATCTTTTGCCCTCGGTATAGAAATCGCCCAGCTAGTTATTGTAATATCTATTTTAACAATAGGATACTTAGCTGCAAAAGTTTTAAAAATTTCAAAACGCGATTGGGTATTGGTGCTCTCAGCTATCGTTATAGGTATCGTAATACCCATGCTTGCCGAACGTAAATTTTGGTAAAACTTTAACGACAATCAAACAATTTTTTCGGTACTTTGTCGTAGTAATTCGGTAGGTTAGCCGTTTCAATTGGAAATTAAGAAATAATCAATAAAAAAACCGTTCAGTATGTCGCAGGTGACAGAAGAGAAACAGCGAAAATATGATATCGCTTATTTAAAAATGGCAAAAGTATGGGCAAAACTATCATACTGCAAACGCAAACAGGTTGGGGCCCTGATAGTTAAAGATAAAATGATTATTTCTGACGGGTATAACGGAACGCCTACCGGATTTGAAAATATCTGCGAAGATGAAAATAATGATACCAAATGGTATGTTTTACATGCCGAAGCAAATGCCATTTTAAAAGTAGCATCCTCTACACAATCGTGCAATGGAGCAACCTTGTACATTACCATGTCTCCGTGTAAAGAGTGCAGCAAGCTTATCCACCAATCGGGTATCAAAAGATTGGTATATGCCAACGGCTATAAAGACGGTTCGGGATTAGAATTTTTAGAAAAAGCCGGCGTAGAAATTACTTATATTGAAGATTATGAAGAATAAAATATACATTCCGTTACTATTTGCTATCGCCATTGTGTTGGGTATTTTAATAGGTACTTTTTTAAATTATCCTAAAAGGAATACCGTAATGCTTTTTAGTAAGAGTTCGAGCGAAGCCAAAATAAAGCGTTTGATAGATTACATTCAATATGATTATGTTGATAAAGTTGACACCGATAGCCTTCTCGACGGAACTATTAGAAATATTTTAAGAAAATTAGATCCGCATTCAGTATATATCCCTGCCAGTGAACACGATGCCATTACCGAAAGAATGAATGGCGAATTTGTAGGCGTGGGCATACAATTTAGAATGTATAAAGATTCGTTAACCGTTGTGCAAGTAATTAAAGGCGGGCCAAGCGACAAGGCCGGTATCAAAGCCGGAGATAGGATTTTAATTGCCGATAAAGATACTTTATACGGTAAAAAATTAAACACAAACTATATCTTTAAAACCTTAAAAGGAGAGCCTAATACCAAAGTCAACCTTATTGTATATAGAAAGCCTGAAGGTACGTTTTTAAATTTTACATTGAAACGGGGCAGTGTTCCTATCAATAGTATTGATGCTTATTACATGCTTACTGATACGTTGGGTTATGTTAAGATTAACAAATTTGCCGCTACTACCCATGATGAATTTAAAAAGGCAATGTCTGCCTTATTAAAAAAAGGAATGCAGCGGTTGGTATTAGACCTGCGTGGAAACCCGGGAGGCTATTTGGGAGTAGCCACCCAAATTGTAGATGAGTTTTTAGAAGACGATAAACTCATTGTATTTACTAAAAATAAAGGAGGTAAAATCGACAAGACATTTGCTACCAAAAAAGGTGATTTTGAAAATCATAAAGTATATGTATTGATTGATGAAAACTCTGCTTCTGCCAGTGAGATTGTAGCCGGTGCCTTACAAGATAATGACAAAGGGGTTATTGTAGGCAGGCGTTCTTTCGGGAAAGGCTTGGTACAACAGGAAATGGATTTAGGGGATGGTTCTGCCGTAAGGTTAACCGTATCTCGTTATTATACACCTACCGGAAGGTCTATTCAAAAACCCTACGGTGGCAAAGATGGAAATGCCTATTATGAAGACCGGTTGATACGATTGCACCATGGAGAATTGACCAATGCCGATAGTATAAAAGTAAACGATTCCCTAAAATTTGTAACCCCTAAAGGTAAAGTTGTGTACGGCGGTGGCGGTATCGTACCCGATGTTTTTGTGGGTATTGATACTACAGCCTATTTTGGCGCCATTGATTTTGAAGGTGTCAATAATTTTGTTTTTGACTATGCCATTGATTACCACCACAAACAGTTTGAAAATTTAACTTTTGAAGATTTTAAAAAGAATTTTGATACAGACGGCAAAATTCTCAATGAATACCTTGCGGGTATAAACAATAGGCCTCAAATAAATATGCCTACCTTAAAAATATATTTTAAAGCATTATTTGCCCGTATCTTATTTGGAGAAAGTGCCTTTTTTGAAATATTGAATGAAAATGATAAGATGCTAGAAAAGGTATTGGCTTTAGAAAAAAAACCTAAAATTTCAGATTTTAAAAATTGACAGCTAATAAATAATTTCTTGAAACGAACTATCCTCGAGGCAGAGCCATAGAGGTATTTCGCTCGTTTCTTTTTGACCTTACAGGTCAAAAACCGAAATTATATCTTTTGCCTCACCCGCAATCGCTAAATGCGATTACGACCCTGCTTGCCGTCAGGCAGGCTCTCCTAAGGAGAGGTAAAGCGGAAACCCTGCCTGCGGCTGGCAGGCTTGACGCAGAGCGTAAAGGAATTATTCTGATTAATTGATAGTGTCTTTCTTTTTTTTCTTCTTTTTTCCGAAAAGGCCTAGAATATCATTGGCAACGTTTTTTACATTATTCTTTTTAACCGTATCTGTTGCGGTTGAATCTTTTTGCTTGTTGCCACCACCGAGTAAGTCATTCAGTACATTGGTAACTTTATCTTTGCCCTTTTCTACCAATTTATCTTTTTGTTTGTCAGCTATTTGCTTACTCAAATTGGCAATAGCCGATGTTAAATCTGTTTTTATTGCCGGCTGTTGAAATTTTCCGGTAATCAATGCATTTACAGGTACTTTTATATCGTTTTGTTCTTTATCATTTAGTTGGGCAATTAACTGTGAAGCTTCTTTGCCCAAATATTTTGCCGGTACCTTAATCACGGCATCATAAGCCAATGAAGTATCAAAATTATGGCTTCCCGAAACAGTTATTTCAATATCGTCATAATGCAAGGTAAAAGGTTTTAACGCTACTTTGCCATCTTTAAAAGTTAAAGATGTTTTTAGGTTTTCGAGGTTTAATTTTTTAACATCCAAAAAATTGAGGCGCTGTTCTAAGCCTTGTAATAATGGTGAAGAATCGGGTGAAATTTTTGCTGCTAACAACTCTCCCAATACATCTCCGCTAAGCGAATTTAAATCGGGTGTAAAATCATCATTCAAATTTCCCGACAAGCTAATTTTTGAGTTGATTTTTCCTTGAACTGCTTTGGCGATAGGCGCTAAGGCCTGAAACAATTTTAATGACGAAAACGACGAAGCAATATCAAAATTGGCGACGTCTAAATTCATCGCAAAGGTAGCAATGCTATCTTTGGTAGAAACAAGGCCGTTAAACCCTAAATTACCGCCAAAAACTGTAGATCTCATATTTTTTAAGATTGCCTTTTGGTCGTTAATCAACATGGTTCCCGTAACATTTTTTAGCACAATGTCATCGTACAAAACCGTTGTGGCTTTGGCATTGACAATAACGTTTAAAAAAGAAGGTATTTTAAGTTGTTCTCCGGCCTTAGCCGTTTCACTATTATCTGTATCCTCCCCTTTTTCGGCAACCATAAAATCATTTACCGAAAAGGTAGTGGATGTCATTTTAAATTTGCCTTCTATATCTTCATCATTAAACAGAAACCCTAATAAATTTTTTATAGTGCCTGTAGTAGCCACATCGGTTTGCCCTAATTGTGCATCAAACTCATTTAATTGTACCGTCTTAGGCGTAAAGGTAACCCCCGCTTTTTTTATTTGTAGCGGATTGTTTAATTCGGTAGAAACATATTCAAAGTTACTCAGCTTAAAGACCCCTGCTGTTTTGGTATTTTGATAGCGTTTTTTTTCGATAGAGGCCATATCAAAATTAGTGGTGGCATCAACATTTACAATTCCTTTGAGGCCTTTTACAGCTTCCGCAGGATATATTTTTTCTAAACTCGCAAGGTTTACCGTTCCTTTTACAGAAGCATTTACTTTCATGTTTTCGGTAATATTTCGTAAAGTAGCTGTTGCATTAAAAATATCTTCGTCTACCTTAAATGATAATTTTTCTATAGCGATATAGGTGTCTTTTGTAAGCCCCGTTTTATTCACTATTTCGGTATTGATATTGATATTTGTAAGCGATTTAGGAAGGTTGGGGTATTTAAAAGATGCATTATTTGATGCAATGCTAATGTTAAATGTTGGAATATGTGTATCATCAACAATCCCTTCGATATTTCCGGTAACGTCAAAATTTCCGGTAGTGGTGACGCCTTCAATATTTTTAGAATACACCTCAGGAAGTAAGGCCAAAAAGTTTTTGAAATCTGACGAAGGAGTTTTAAAAGCCAATTTCACTTCCTGACTGTTTTCATTAACTTTTACAAAACCGTCAAAAACCAATGGCAATTGATTGATGATTGCCTTGTTATCTAAAAAACTGTACCGTTGCTCTTTTACATCAATATTAAAAACAGCATCTAACTTAATTTTATTTTTGTTTAGATAGCGTACACTGTCAAGCTGAAAAGAAATCAATCCGGAAGTAGTGGTGGTTAACTTTGAGGTGGTTGCTGACAGGTTTCCGGTACCCGAATGATTGAAGTTGGTTAATTGAAATGCCATATTGCCCGAACCATCTTCGTAAGAAATAGTGCTATTGTGAATTTCATACGATTCTAATTTGAGCTGAAAAGACTCTGAGGCGTTATCGTTTGAGGGTGTATTCTCTGTATCTTTAGCGATGGCAATAT
>DRQI01000131.1 GCA_011330545.1 Flavobacteriia bacterium | reverse complement strand
TATGGATTGGAAAACCTATTACATCTTTAAACCCTTAGCCCATGGCCGTTGGGTTTAAACCCTCATAACAATTTTATAATACATAATGGGGGTTTAAAATACACAAAAGAATAATGAAATGTTTTTAGATTATCAACATACAGCCAACCCCTATTTTTTCCTGCTAAAAAGTAAGGGCAATTTTTCTATTTTAACCCATACTTATTCAAGGTTAATCAAACTTGCCAAGGTGTAATCCTTTGATAATACCGTCAGAAAGCCCTATTTTCGGGACGTAAATTTTTTGGGCACCACTCCATTTCATGGCTGAAAGGTAGATTTTGGTTGCCGGAATAATCACGTCAGCCCGGTCAGGGTTTAAGCCCAATTCGGTAATACGCTCATTATAACTCATTTGTTTTAAAAACTGATAATGTGCTTTTAAATAAATATACGATAAGGGTTTTCCCAACGGCCGGCCAGACATCTTGAATATTTTATTGATATTACCTCCTGAACCGATTAATGAAATCTTTTTAAAGCTGTTGGTATTTGATTTTATCCAATGTTCTACTTCTTTAAAAATGCGTTTATTGGTGGCTTTATCATTGTTTAACAGCCGTACCGTTCCCATCTTAAACGATTTGGATGTAACAATTTTTCCTTTAGAGAAAATGGTAAATTCGGTACTGCCGCCACCTACATCTACATATAGGTAGGTAAAGTCACTTTCTATCAGTTCATTCAAATCTGTGGAGGCGATAATGGCAGCTTCTTCTTTGCCGTCAATAATATCAATTTTGATTCCCGTTTTTTCAAAAATAGCCCTTACCGTTTCCTGTCCGTTGCCAGCTTCGCGAATGGCAGAAGTAGCACAGGCTTTACACCTTTCAACATCATTGATATTCATTAAGAGCTGAAAGGCATTCATGGCATCAATCATCCGTTTTACATTGGTGTCACTAATACTTCCTTTTACAAAAGAATCGGCTCCCAACCGTATGGGTACCCGTACCAAAGACGATTTTCGGTACAGGGTTTCTTTATCTTTTTCAATAATAACATTGGCAATTAGCAACCGTACGGCATTTGAACCGACATCAATGGCAGCATATTTTTTAATTTTCATCAGCTATTTATGAAATTTTGGGAATTCTACTAAAAATGTTTTTCCTTTTTTGATATTTTTCCAATGTGCATCGTTAAACTGTATGCCCACAACACCACAAGTAGGTACATGCGCAATGGGTTTGTCTCCAAATTTATTGACAAAAGTACTGATGCCGTGGTCATGGCTAAAGATAATTGCCGAATGAAACCCGTCATCTAAGGCTTTAATGGTTTTTATCAAATAGCCGTCACTAAAACTGTACAACGATTTGCTGATTTTTACATTTGCCAACGGAAAATTGAAGCCATAACTAAAAATCATAGCGGTATGCAAAGCCCTGTTGGCACAACTCGAAATAAATACATCGGGGCAATCTACTTTATTTCTTAAAACGTTAGAAATTAGGTAAGCATCATTAATGCCCCGTTTTTTTAATGGCCTGTCAATATCTTTTACGCCTTGGTACTCCCAAGAAGATTTAGCATGCCGAACTATATAAAGCGTTTTCATTGATTACATTGGTTGGTTTTAGTTTGAACCAAATATAAATGATTTTTTTTACGGTGCCAACCGTTCTTTTTTCCAATTGAAATCTTTTTGTAATAAATATCTAATTCGGTCGTGCATTCGGTTAGGCCTTCCTTGCCAAAATTCTATGCTGATAGGCTTTACCAAAAAGCCTCCCCAATAGGCGGGCCTGGGAATTTCGGTACCTTTAAATTTCGCTTCGTATATTTTTAATTGACGGTCTAACTCTTCTCTCGATGCTACTACTTCACTTTGGTGTGAGGCCCAAGCTCCGAGTTTACTACCATCAGGCCGCGATTCAAAATATCCGTCAGATAGATTTTCGGCGAGCTTTTCAGCTTTCCCTTTGATGACAATTTGACGCTCTAAGGCCTGCCAAAAAAAGGACAAGCAAACCTTGGGGTTGTTAGTAATGGCCTTTCCTTTTTCAGATTCGTAGTTGGTATAAAAAATAAAGCCTTCCCAGGTAAATTTCTTTAATAAAACAATCCTGTTTTTAGGGTATCCGTCACGCCCAATAGTCGCCAAATTCATGGCATTTGCTTCATATGTAATATCCGAGGCATCGGCAATTAAAAACCAATCCCTAAACAATTCCATGGGGTTTTCGGGCGTATTTTCCTCTAATAGGGCACCTTTTTGATATGTTTTTCGATAATTGCTTAAGTCTTTTTCCATAATCGATATTAAATTTTCCTACGAAAAATACTGATTAGCCTCGCGAGGCTTTCATCCTGTTTTTGTCAGATTGTGTAAACAAAAGTAATCCAATAAAAGTTAAAAAACCATTGATTACCAAGACAAAAAACCCGAAATCGAATTTGAAGTATTGAATACTGTAAAAATTAATAAAGTACGTAAGTACCGGTGCCACTAGGGCAATAAAGGGAATTGCCTTATCTTTTACCTTCAGTTTTGTAAATAGGCCAAAGGCATAGAGGCCTAATAAAGGGCCGTAAGTATATCCGGCAAATTGAAATATTTTGGCAATTACACTGGCATCGGCAATAAAATATTTAAAGATTAAGATAGCAGCTATCAACACCAAAGAAAAGAGTATATGTACTTTTTTTCTAATTGCTATTTGATTTTCTGCCGATTGATTTTTATCTATTTCTAAAATATCAATGCTAAAGGAAGTGGTGAGCGAAGTCAATGCACTATCGGCACTTGAATAGGCCGCAGCAATCAATCCCAATAAAAAGAAAACAGAAACTACCATGCCAAAATTACCCGACATGGCCAAGGCAGGGAAAAGGTTGTCTTTATGGGCATCAATTCCGTTGGTAACCGCATAATCTGTGAGTAAAATACCAAGTGCTAAAAAAGAAAATTTTACAATTACCAGTACGATGGTAAACCAAAACATATTTTTTTGTGCATCTTTTAACGATTTGCAACTCAGGTTTTTTTGCATCATATCTTGGTCTAAACCCGTCATTACGATAGCGATAAAAGCACCGGCAAAAAATTGTTTCCAAAAATAGTTAGCTGCTTTAATGTCGTTAAAAAAGAACATTTTAGCGTGTTTGTTGGTAGCGATATAGTCAAAGATATTCTCAATATGGAGTTGCTCAGATATACTGTAGATACAAACTCCCACGGCAATGAGCATAAATAAGGTCTGCAAAGTGTCTGTCCAGATAATTGTTTGAATGCCTCCCCTAAAAGTATAGGCCCAAATCAATAAAATAGTGATAACTACGGTTACCCAAAACGGAATGCCAAGTGTATCAAATAAAATGAGTTGCAATACATTAGCGACTAAAAATAACCTGAAAGAAGCCCCGACCACCCTTGAGAGCAAAAAGAAAGAAGCCCCGGTTTTATAGGCTTGCCTGCCAAAACGGCTATCTAAATACGTATAAATAGAAGTCAAGTTTAAACGGTAGTACAATGGCAATAAAACCAAACCGATAACGGCATAGCCAACCACATATCCCAATACCATTTGCATATATCCTAACGATTGGCTTTCAACCCAGCCGGGTACAGAAATAAACGTAACCCCCGATAGGGTAGCGCCAATCATACCAAAAGCTACCAAATACCAAGGCGCTTTGTTATTGGCTTTAAAGAAGGCTAGGTTTGAGTCTGATTTACCGGTTAAAAAAGAGATAAATATCAGTACGCTAAAATACCCTAAAATCAGTAAAACGATGTGTGTTGGTTGCATGGTATGAATTTAGAATGGTATGGTGTCATAATCAGAAAATTCAATTCATAGAATAATCAGCGAAGCGAATATAGGTAAAATTTTTACGTATCGACAGTTAATGTGTTTTTACAGTTTTTTAATGCGAACCGTATTTTCATAAATCGAAAATTGTACCTTTGCGCTATGAATTTTTCTTCAAAATTACTTGAAAATGCGGTCAATGAAATGTCGCAATTGCCCGGAATTGGCAAACGTACGGCGTTGCGATTGGTATTGCATTTATTAAAACAGCCCAAAGAAAGAACGGCTTATTTAACAGAGGCATTACAGCAATTAAAAGCACAGGTGAAGTTGTGTAAAAATTGCCATAATATTTCTGATGTAGAGATATGTGAAATTTGTGCCAATAAAAACAGGGATGCGCAGTCAATATGTGTAGTTGAAGACATTCGCGATGTGATGGCCATTGAAAGCACCGCACAATTTAGGGGTTTGTATCATGTGTTGGGAGGAAAAATATCGCCAATTGACGGCATCGGCCCACAAAATTTAACCATTGACAGTTTGGTAGAAAAAGTAAGGCAAGGCGAGGTAAAAGAAATTATTTTTGC
>DRQI01000130.1 GCA_011330545.1 Flavobacteriia bacterium | reverse complement strand
TGCCATTGGGCAGAAAGCCTGATACATTTTTTTCTCTGTTCCTAATAAGGTAATCAAATCATTGATGTCTGTTGTTAAGGTTTCAAAATGTTCTCTTTGATGATCTATAGGGCTTTTTACAATATGTTCTGCTTGCTCTTTTGCATCTTCATAAATTTCCATGTATTCTTTATGGGTGTCTCCGGTTAGCTTGCTCATATCAAACCCTGAAAACGCTGCCAACAACGCTTTTCCGCCTTTAGCGGCAGCATCTTTATCGTCTGCTACCAAACCGTTTTTTATTTGAAAATAGGCATCAATAATGGGTGTTGTTGCGGCATTTTTCTGGGTACTTGCTTGTATGTCTCTTTTTTCTGAAGTTGTAGCCATGTCATTGTCATGATGGCCGTCACTGTTATCATGACCCATTTCATTGTGATTGTCACTTTTCATTTCTGTTTCATGGTTCATCTCTTCGTTAGCGGTTTTCTTTTCATTCTTACAAGAAGTGATGAATAAGGCGAATACGAATACTGTTGCTACTGTAATTGTGGTTTTAAAAAATTTCATTTGTTTTTATTTTTACTGTTATTAAAAGTTAAGCTAGCCTTATGGCTATGCAGGCGGAACATTCATAATACTCATTTTGTTATGTATTTTATTAGCTATGAATGTTTCATTTTTTGATGTTTTAGTTATTGAATTTATAGTGCCTGACAAAGGAGCGTATTCTTCTCAATGAAAAAAGTAATATACAATACAAACGCTCCTATATCAGGGCTTGGTTTTTATTCTTCAATTAGTGTTTGTGTTTCTGCTCTTTTTCATTTTTCATTTCATTCATTTTTTCATGATGTTGGCTCATCATAGCTTGCATTTTTTTCTTCATTTCTGGGTCTTTCATCATCATTTTCATCATTTTTTCTTTCATTATAGGGTTTTCCATCATTTTTTTCATTCCTTCTTTTGAACCCATATTTTTACCTCCATCTTTCATCATCATTTTTTTCATATCCTCATCTTTCATCATCATCATATGCATTTTATTACGCATGGTATCATCTTCTATCATTTTGTTCATCATTGACTTTTTCATATCAGCATGCTTTTTTTTCATGGCTTTCATTTTTTCCTTCATAACAGAATCTTTCATCATCATACGCATCATTTTTTCTCTAATAATGGGATTGTCAGTTACTATTTTCATCATTATTTTGTGCATTTTTTTCTTCATTTCAGGGTCTTTCATCATCATTTTCATCATCATTTTTCCTTTCATACCTGCATGATGTTCCATTGTTGCCATCATCGGTTTTTTCATGTCATTTTTATCTGCTTTTTTATCTTGGCTAAATCCGTTTAAATTAACTAAACTTATTACTGTTAGTACTAAAATTATTTTTCTCATGATTTTATTTTTTTATGGTTTCTTTTAATTTATACTATAAAAATAGGTTAACTATATATTATTATTCTTTACAATTATGATTTATATCTATACTATTTTGTCAATAGATTTACGGTTCCATTTTGATAATTTTTTATAATCACTCATATTCATCCCTGTAGAATGCTTAAATTGATTTGACAAATAATTAACACTACTATAGCCTAATTCATAGGCTATTTCGGTAAAATTTAATTGATTATCTTGTATCAATTCTTTTGCTTTTTCTATTTTTAGTTGGATAAAATACTTTTCGATGGTTAACCCTTCTACCTTAGAAAACAGCTTGCTTAAATAGGTGTATTCTTTACCAATTTTATTCGCTATTATTTGCGATAAGTTTAACTTCATTAATATGGGCAAATCATCGGTCATTTGAACCATTAAAATTTTTATTTGCTCAATAATTTTAGTCTCATCGCCAGTGAGTAAATCAAAATCGTTTTTTTGCAACAGTTCTCGAATGGATTCCTTCGTTATTTTATCTTTAGGATATTTTATAACCGCCTTGCCCAGTTCGATAGCAATAATTTCTGCTCCCAAACTTTCTAATTCATTAGTAACCACCCGAATACACCGCCGGCAAACCATTCCTTTAATATGGATTTCTTTAGTTTCAAACATGGTGCTGTTTTTTGTTAATCTCTAATTCTAATCTTTTGTTCTACATTACTTACATAAATTAACCCGTCTCCTTTCTTTCCTGTTTGGGCTTCTTTTTTTATGATTTTTACAATTTTAGCTACCTCTTCTTTATCACATACAATTTCTACTTTAATTACTTTGTTATGTAAATATGGAAATTTTAGACTAGGAAATTTGGTTACAGGGTCTGCATAGTTTCCTACGCCTTCTCCTTCAAATACAGTAAAACAACAAAATTGTTCTTTTTTAAGGTTCTCAGCTAACTTATTTAGCTTTTCTGGCCTGATAAATGCTTTTATTTCCTTCATGACTCAATAAATTAAATTAATATGTTGCTTTTACTTCACCACAGGTGGGCATTGCTTTCCCGAAAAACGGGTTTTTGATTTCTTTGTCATAGCTCAACCAAACCCCACCTTTATTATCATCTGCCATAGGGCAAAATTCGAGGTACAGCGGTTGTTTATTTTCAGTTTCGACACCCAATGTTTTAATAGCTTCTGACAATTGTTTTCCTAAGATCAAAAAGGCTTTTCTTTGCGTTCCTATTTCTTGTGAATTGGCTATGGCGGTACTCGCTTCTTTTAAAGGTTTTAGTGATTTCATCCAACTATTATGTGCGTCTCCAAGCAATAATAGCATGTTGACATTGTTTAATGCTTTGGTTACTTGTTGTGCTTCTTTTTGTGCCAAATTTGTATTGTCGTCTGCCAAAGCATCTTTTAATTGAATATAAGCACTCACCACCTTACCCAGCTGTTGCTTAAACTCAGGGGCGATTTTAGATTTGTCTATCATAACCATCGTACTCATGTCTTTTTTATCATCATTTTTCATGTCTTTTTCTTCTTTATCGCCACCCATATCCATACCTGCCATTCCTCCGGTATTGCCTTTTGCCCCGGTTGGGTTCATCATGCTTTTTTGCCCCATAAGTTGCGCAGAAGCATCAATTCTAAACACGCCATTTGTAGCCACAATCTCGCCTTCTTTTAGTCCGTTTTTCACAATGTAGAAATCGCCTAAGTCTTCACCCAAAATAATTTCCCGATACACAAACGAGATGGTTTTATTATGTGGTACTTGCACATAAACAACAGCGCGTTTTCCTGTCCATAACACGGCTGATTTCGGAATCACCAAAGCATCTTTTACATTTTTTAAAGTGGCTTTTAAGATACCTGTGGCATACATTTCGGGCAATAATTTTTGGGATGCATTATTTACTTCTACCCGTACTTTGGCCACTCTGGTATTTGACGATACAAATGGGTCAACATAGGTTACCTTGCCTTTAAATTTTTTGCCCGGTAGGGCTTGGATGGTAAAATCTATCATATTTCCGATATGAATCCAGGGAATATCGGTTTCATAGGCTTCAAACATAACCCAAACCGAACGTAAGTCGGCAATATCAAACAAGTTATCGCCTGCCATCACATGGTCGCCTAATTCAACATTTCGTTTCATCACATAGCCTGAGTAATCTGAATAAATATCTAATTGTTCGTGAACTATCCCGGATTTTTCTATGGCGTCGATTTGACGGTCTGATAATTTCCACAATTTTAATTTATTGCGCGATGCGGTATACAGTTGTGGATAAACATCTTTCGACCGAATGGCTTCAAACAATTCTTTTTGTGCCGAAATCAAATCGGGCGAATAGATACGTACAATGCGTTGCCCTCTCGATACTTTTTCGCCTGTAAAGTTTACATACAATCGTTCAATCCTTCCCGGAATATGTGAAACTTGCGAATACAGCCTGCGTTCATCGGGTTTTACCCGCCCTAGCAATCGAATCTCTTTATTGGCATTCGCTTTACCTACTACTGAAGTTTGGATATTTGCCAATTGTATGGCCTCGGGAGTCATTACGATTTCATTGGAGGCAATGTTTTCTTCACTATCACCTGATGCTTCTAACGGAATGAGTTCCATGCCGCAAATAGGACAATTGCCCGGTTTGTCCATTTTTATTTGCGGATGCATCGAGCATGTCCATAATCCGGTTTCCTTATCTTGTACATAATTGTGTTCTTCTTCACCTTTTGATGATGTTGAGCCTCCCGAAAACACATTTCCTAAAATGATTCCTAAGATGAGAATGCCGGCTCCTATGATATAATTTTTATATTTTTTCATTGTTATGTTATTTTTTAGACCTGACAGGTTTTCCTCCTTCGCTAAAGCTTCGGCGGACAGGTAGAAACCTGTCAGGTCTTACTGTTATTTTCCTGCTAAATAATTAATAAATGCAATAGCTGCATTTTTATCTGTTAATGCTTTTTGATATTCTAATTCGTATTTTAGTAATTGCCGTTCTATACGCAATACTTCTTCAAAGTCTTTTGAATCTGTTGAATATGATATCATCAATACATCCAACACCTTCTTGGCAATTTCTGACTGTTTTTTATTCAAATGAATGCGCCTGTTGCCATCACTAAAATTTTTATAAGCATTTTCATATACCGTATTCAAGGTATTTTTTTTATCTTCTTTTCGGGAAGCTTCTGCTTGTTGAAAATACTGTGCTTCTTTTATCAGTGCTTTGTATTTCTTTCTAAATAGTGGAATTTTAATACCTACCGATGGAAATAAAATAGCATCTTTACCATTGTCAGAAAAAGAAGATCCCGAATTTTCGCTCACTATGGTATAACCCAGTCCGATATTAAATTTAGGCAATCCTTCTTTTTTAGCCACCTCTTCTTGATGTAAAAAAGCATTTAACCGATGGTCTATACTTTTTAAATCGTGATTCGATTGGTAAATGGAATCTAACAAGGCTTGTTTGCCTAAGGGCAAGGTATCTTGCCATAAGGTATCGGGCACTT
>DRQI01000129.1 GCA_011330545.1 Flavobacteriia bacterium | reverse complement strand
GCTTATTATAAACATTTACGGCTTCATTGAACCTATTTCTCGCTATATTTATCCTATTTTCAGTACCTTCTAACTGGCTTTGCAACTCTAAAAAATTCTTGTTGGCTTTTAATTCAGGATACCGTTCAACAACTACCATTAATTTACTCAATGCTCCGGTCAAGCCGTTTTGTGCTTGTTGAAATGCTGCCATTTTTTCAGGGGTTAAATCACTGGCATTAATGGTTGTTTTGGTAGCTTCAGCCCTGGCTTTGATAACACTTTCTAAGGTTGATTTTTCAAAATCGGCAGCACCTTGTACCGTTTTTACCAAATTACCAATCAAGTCGTTTCTACGCTGATAGGCACTTTCTACATTTGACCATGTTGTTTTGGCATCTTCTTCATAAGTAACAGCAGTATTATTAAACTTATACATCATTCCTCCTATGATAAGGCCAAGAATAATGATTCCTATTACTGATATGCCTAAACAGCCTATACCTGCGATAACTCCTTTTTTCATAATGATAAATTTTTGGTTGGTTATAGTTGATTTTTGATACGCAACAATTCAGCTTTTACCGCTTCTAAACGGGCTATGATAGCGTGATTGTCTTTTATAGCTTCGGGTTTTGATTTTAATTTTTTTCGAGCCCCCTCTAAGGTAAATCCTTTTTCTTTTACCAAATGATAAATTAGTTGGATATTTTTGACATCTTCTTGCGTAAAAAGCCGGTTTCCTTTAGCATTTTTTTTTGGCTTGATAACATCAAATTCTTTATCCCAAAAACGAATTAATGACGCATTGACACCAAATGCTTTGGCTACTTCGCCAATTCTATAATATCTCTTATCGGGTAAATTAATATGCATTAATCAAAAGATTGGCCTTCTTGAGAAGCTATTTTTAACATTTCTTTAAACTCTTCGGGGCTCAAATTTCCGTAATAGAAATTAATCGGGTTAATAGGCCTTCCGTTTTTATGCACTTCATAATGTAGATGTGGCCCTACCGAACGCCCTGTATTTCCAACAAAACCAATCAAATCACCGCGTTTTACTCGTTGCCCTGCTTTAATATTGTATTTACTCAAGTGGGCATAGATCGTTTTGTACCCGTAACCGTGGTCTATTTCAATATGGTTACCAAAACCTGTTGCCCTATTGTCAACCCTAACGGCTTTGCCATTTCCAGAAGCATAAACCGGCGTTCCTGTCGGTGCGGTAAAGTCCATCCCATTGTGTTTTTTTCTCGCCTTGGTAAATGGGTCTGAACGCCAACCAAAACCAGAGGCTACACGCGTTAAATCTTCTTTTCTAACCGGTTGTATTGCCGGAATTGCCGCTAATAATTTTTCTTTATCTTCTGCTAAATGAATAATTTCATCTAATGATTTTGACTGAACGTATAATTGCTTCGACAAAATATCCATGTTTTTGGTTACATCAATAATCATATCAGAATTCTCAAACCCTTCTAACGACTTATACCTATTAACACCTCCAAAACCGGCTTTACGTTGTTCTTCGGGGATGGGGTTTACTTCAAAATACAATCTGTAAATTTCATTATCACGGTGCTGAATACCTTCTAAAACCTGTTCAACTTGCCCCATTTTTTTTGTCAGCAATCCGTAATGTAATTTTAGATTTTCAAGTTCTCTTTTTTGGGCTTTTTCTTTTGGGGAGTCTATAAATTGATACGATACAAATACAAAAAACAAACCCATAACCATCGAACTCAATAAAAACCCAAGCATTTTTTTAAATTTATCGCGCTTGCGCAGCTCAATTTTTCGATATGATACTGTATCTGAATCGTAATAATATTTTACCTTCGCCATAATATAAAATGTACTATTTTTGTAGCTTTATATAAGCAACATAGTGTCTTATTTTTTTCAGTGCAATAAACAAATTTACAAAATGTTTTGCAACTGGAAAAGTAAGTGATTCTTTTAGCTTTTAATTAACACTGTATGACATCGCAAAAAATCAGGCAACAATTTTTAGATTTTTTTAAAAATAAACAGCATAAAATAGTCCCTTCGGCTCCTATTGTTATTAAAAACGACCCTACCTTAATGTTTAATAATGCCGGAATGGTTCCGTTTAAAGAATATTTTTTAGGCCAAAAAAAACCTGAAGTCAAACGGATTGCCGATACGCAAAAATGTTTACGGGTATCGGGTAAACATAATGATTTGGAAGAAGTGGGCGTTGACACATACCACCATACCATGTTTGAAATGTTGGGCAATTGGAGTTTTGGCGATTATTTTAAAAAAGAAGCTATTGATTGGGCATGGGAACTGCTTACCGACATTTATAAAATAGATAAAAATAATTTATATGTTACTGTTTTTGAAGGTGCTAAAGATGAAAACCTAGCCTTTGACCGAGAGGCTTTTGACTATTGGAAAACGCATCTTGACGAAGGCCGTATTTTAAATGGCTCTAAAAAAGATAATTTTTGGGAAATGGGTGCCCAAGGCCCTTGTGGCCCCTGTTCTGAAATTCATATAGACCTCCGTACTGCCGAAGAAAAAGCAACGACTCCCGGCAGAGAATTGGTCAATAAAGACCACCCTCAAGTGGTTGAAATCTGGAACTTGGTTTTTATACAATACAACCGTAAAGCCGATGGCTCTCTAGAAGATTTGCCTTCAAAACATATAGATACCGGTATGGGGTTTGAACGCCTGTGTATGGCTTTGCAAAACGTAACCTCTAACTACGATACCGATGTTTTTACTCCGTTGATTCGAGAGGTAGAAACCATTACGCAAACCGAATATGGCATCGATGAAAAAACCGATATTGCCATTCGGGTAATTGCTGACCATATACGGGCTGTAGCTTTTGCTATTGCCGACGGGCAATTGCCCTCAAATAATGGTGCCGGCTATGTGATACGGCGTATTTTGCGTAGGGCTATCCGCTACGGATTTACTTTTTTAAAGCAAAAAGAGCCCTTTATTTATAAATTGGTAAATGTATTGAGCAAGCAAATGGGCGATACCTTTGTAGAATTGAAAACGCAAAAAACGCTGATTCACAATGTTATTAAAGAAGAAGAAAATTCTTTTTTAAAAACATTAGAACACGGCCTTACCCGTTTAGACAGTATTATTGAAAACACAAAAGGAAAGGTACTTTCGGGAGAAAAAATTTTCGAACTGTACGATACTTATGGCTTTCCGAAAGATTTAACCGCTCTTATTTTACGCGAAAAAGGACTCTCATTTGACGAAGCAGCTTTTGACGAG
>DRQI01000128.1 GCA_011330545.1 Flavobacteriia bacterium | reverse complement strand
TTAGAAGAAATTCAAAATTACCTGAAAAAATGGGCCGAAAATTAATTGCACATCCGCTGTATGCAATAGTATATGTACTCTTTGTTTTCTTTGTGGCCATCCCCATAGTATATACCATCGCTACAACTTTTACAGACGGTTCCTTTCTAAAAAATTTGCACTTGTTAAATGTCGAAGCTTTTTATCTGCTCCTTAAAAGTATCGGGTTGTCTGCCCTTATTGCCTTTCTGTCAACAGTACTCGGGGTATTATTGGGGTTTTTACTTTACAAAACCACTACTAAATTTAGCAGTTTTTTTAAAATTGTATTGCTGGTTCCGTTAATCATTTCGCCGTATATTTTGGCAGTAGCCTGGAAAGATTTTTTTTTCATCGCTTTTGATAAAACAAGTTTTATCACTTCTTATATCGGGGTGCTCTTTGTATTGACTACCATTTTTACGCCATTGGCCATGCTCATTATTGGCAGTGCCCTGACAACTATAAATGCACAGTTAGAAGATGCCGGGCGAATGATTACCAATACTAAAAGCACTTTTTTTAACATTACCTTGCCGTTGATAAAACCGGCACTCATCAGTTCTTTTACCCTTATTTTTATTTTCAGCATTTCAGAATTTTCAGTCCCTGCTTTTTTCGGAGTTGACGTTTTTACTACCGAAATATTTACCCAATTTTCAGCATTTTACAACCATACCCTTGCCATTTTACAAGCTACTTTATTAATTTTAATTTGTGTATTGCTATTGCTTTCAGAAAAGAAATACTTGGCTGATGCGCCGTTTTTCACCATTGGAAATAAAGGGGCAAGCCATACATTTTACAATCTAAAAAATAGCAACTACCTAAGTCAATTATTTCTTTTCGGATGGTTGTTTATTTCGGTAATTTTTCCTTTTCTAACACTTCTTACCCAATCTTTTAAAGGCGGATGGGCAAATTTTACAAAAGCATTTACACTATTACTTCCAACTTTCGGCAATTCTATAGCGATGGCATTTACGGGTGCCCTACTCATTGTTTTTATCGGGTTTACCGTTGCTTATTATACCCATCGGCATACAAAAAGCCCTCTAGCAAAATCGTTTAATTGGTTGATGCTCATTGTTTTTGCCATTCCTTCAACGGTTTTCGGCATCAGCCTAATAAAATTTTACAATCAACCGGCATTTACTTTTATTTACGCAAGTTATGCCATCATACTCATAGGTTATGTAGGAAAATATTCATTTATCTCCACAAAATTAATAGGGAATGCCATCAAACAAATTCCAAATTCACTAGAAGAAGCCGCGCAGATGGAGGGAATTTCTTTTTCTGTACGCTTACGGAAAATTATACTTCCGTTGCTACTTCCGGCTTTATTTGTTTCTTTTGTGGTTAGTTTTATTTTTAGCTTAGGCGAACTAGGTACTACAATTATGGTGTATCCGCCCGGAACCGAAATAATGCCCATCAAAGTTTTTACCATTATGGCAAATGCACCCCAAGCAATAACGAGTTCAATGACCTTACTTGTTTTTTCTGTTACTTTATTGCTAATAACCGGTTTTTATTTTATCGTAAAGCCATTGGCCAAAAAATACCATTTTACGAATGATTGAACTCACTAACATAGGGCACGCGTACGGAACAAAATCAGTATTAACCAATTTGAGCCTATCAATAGACGCCGACCAAATTACATGTTTACTCGGCGGGTCGGGAAGCGGAAAAACCACCCTCTTGCGTTTGATTGCCGGATTAGAAATTCCTCAATCGGGAGAGATTGCCATCGCCGGCGAAACCGTTACTAAAAACGCACAACTACGTATCCCTCCTCACAAACGGAATATCGGGTTTATCTTTCAAGACTTGGCACTGTGGCCCCACTTTTCTGTTTATAAAAATATTGCTTTCGGATTGGAAGAAAGAAAAGAAAAAAATATCCAAGAAAAAGTACGTGAAATATTGAATTTTTTTGAATTACAAGGTTATGAAAATAAGTATCCCCATCAACTTTCGGGCGGACAAAAACAACTGGTAGCCATTGCGCGGTCATTGGTATTACAGCCTACTATTTTATTGATGGACGAGCCCTTAGCCAACCTAGATGTAAAATTAAAACACAAAATACTGGCACATATTAAAAACCTAAAACAACAATTCGGGTTGACCATTGTATATGTAACACACGACCATCAAGAAGCCTTTGCCATAGCAGACAACATCGTAATTTTAAACAAAGGCAACATTGAAGAAACCGGAACCGTTGCGCAAATTAAAGCATCAACCAATGAATTTGTAACCTATTTTTTAGAATATTAACCAACTGGAGAGTACCCATTATAAAAAAGAAAAATTATGAAAACACTAGGCATTATTTCGTTGAGTTTACTATTGCTCATTGGCTGTAAACAGGCCAAAAGCCAAAGTACCATTTTAAAAAATGAAAAAATTAGAAAATCTACCGAAGCCGTACCCTTGCAGCAAACAGATACGGTATTTACTTTTGACAATGATGACTTAGGGAAAATTCCGGCAGGCTGGTCGCAATATTTTACCGGAAGGGGAAAAAGTACCGATTGGAAAATTGTTGACGATAACCAAAATAAGGTGTTGGCACAAGTATCAAGCCAACCCATAGGATACCATTTTAATGAAATTGTTTATGACGGATTTAAAGTAAAAAATGTAGCCTTAAAAGTAAGGCTCAAAGGTGTTAAAGGCAAAAAAGACCAAGGCGGCGGTTTTGTTTGGCGTTTTATCGATGCCGACAATTATTATATCGTACGTGCCAACCCATTGGAAGACAATGTAGTACTTTACAAAATGAAAGACGGAAAAAGAACCGATTTGCCCTTGCTCGGCAAAGGGAGGACTTATGGTGTTGATGTAAAACCGCTTGGCAATGACTGGAATGAATTACAATTAACCGTAATTGACGATTTATTTACGGTGTATTTAAACGGCATTGAATTATTTCAAGTAACAGACAAAACCTTTACCGGTGCCGGCAAAGTAGGCCTTTGGACCAAAGCAGATGCCGTGAGTTATTTTGACGATTTTGAAGTGAAAAATTTAGGGAAATAAACTACTTTAATACGATTCTTTTCTGCGGTAACTATGGTTAAAGTATCAGAGTAAACTCAGGCTTTTGTTGTACCCTCATAATCAAAATATCATTCAGTATTTTATATTATGATTTTAACTCTGTGAACCTCTGTGTGTCTTTGTGAAATAACTATTACACGGAGTTTCACTAAGAAAACAAAGAGTCACATAGAGAAAAGTAGGAGTTTGCCCTAGTGAAACTATATCTTTATTGGCTTTTTGATAAAAAAAGATTAACTTCGTTTAATAATCGCTAAACATGAATTCTAACTCGTTTTGGCTTAACAATTCCTAAAGTACTACAGAAAAAATCAAAATATATGAATAATTTTGGTGGAAATTGGACTGAAAATAAAATAGAAATTTTGGTTGAATATGCACAAGCATATCTAACAATAATGAATAAATATGCCAAAAAAAATAATTGGAAACTTTTATATTTTGATGGATTTGCTGGTTCTGGATTTATAAAGAAAGGAAGAAATGAGAATCAAAAAATAATTGTAGGTGCAGCGAAGAGAATTTTAGAAATTGAAAAACCAATTCCTTTTGATTTGTACTATTTCGTTGAGAAAGAGACTGAAAATGCTGATAAATTATTGCAAACGACTAAAAGTGAATTTAGTAATAAAAGAATTCATATTGTAAATACAGATTGTAATAAAAAAATAGAAACAATGAGTAAGTTTCTAAAAACTACTAAAGGAAGAAAATTTAAAGTTTTAGCATATATTGACCCTTGTGGAATGCAGTTAAATTGGAAATCGTTAATCTCATTACAAGAATTAAGTGTTGACGTTTGGATATTAGTACCTACAGGAATGGGTGTAAATCGTTTGCTTAAAAAAAATGGTCGAATTTCTGACGCTTGGATAGAAAGATTAGAAACGTTTTTAGGTATGGGAAAACAAGAAATAATTGATTATTTTTATAAAGAAAAAACTATTCCAACATTATTTGGAGACGAAATTGTGATTACTAAAGAAGATAAAGCAATTGAAAAATCCGCTAGACTTTACAAAGAAAGATTAAATAAATTATTTAAATTTGTGTCAAATCCATACGTTCTGAAAAACAAATCTAATTCAACAATGTTTCACTTTTTAATGGCATCCAATAATCAAACAGCGGTGAAAATTGCTAATGAAATTACTAAAAAGTACAACCAAAAATAAAAACTATGGCAAAATCAAGTATTGAATGGACGGAAATGACTTGGAATCCAACAACAGGATGTACTAAAATTTCTCAAGGGTGTAAATTTTGCTATGCAGAAATTATGTCAAGAAGACTTAAAGCAATGGGAATTACGAAATATAAGGATAATTTTAAAGTTAGAACACATTTGAATTCTTTAAAAGAGCCTTATACTTGGAAAAAATCAAAAGTAGTTTTTGTTAATTCGATGAGTGATTTATTTCACAAAGATATACCAATAGAATTTATCCAAAAGGTTTTTAAAGTGATGAATGAAAACCCACAACACGTCTTCCAAGTTTTAACTAAAAGAGCGGAACGGTTATTTGAACTACATACTAAACTAAAATGGTCCCATAATATTTGGATGGGGGTTTCTGTTGAAGACAATGAAAATACTCACAGAATTGATTTTTTGCGAAAAATAAGTTCTAAAGTTAAATTTCTATCGTTAGAACCTTTAATTGGCCCTGTTCCGAATATGAATTTAGAAGGTATTGATTGGGTAATTGTTGGTGGTGAAAGCGGACACAAGCCTAGATTAATGGATGCAGATTGGGTCTTAGATATTCAAGAGCAATGTAAAAAAACAGATGTTGCATTCTTTTTCAAACAATGGGGTGGGAAGAATAAAAAGAAAAACGGTCGAATTTTAAATGGCCGAACGTATGATGAAATGCCTGAAATTGAATTACAGCATAGTGTTTGAAATAAAATAACTGACGAGTTAAAGGCTATATGTACTTCTCGTAAAATAATAAAATAGCGAAAGATGATATAGTAATTGAAAAATTCTATTTCTGAAATTGATTATCACGTTTTTTTAAACCAATAAACTGCTAATCGCCAACCCCAAAAACCCCTCCATATTTCAAATTATCCAAAATCATAGCAATAGCCGTATTGGTATTGGAGTTTTTGGCAAAAGAATCGGTACTATGTTTGGGGGCAACAGCATATTTTTTGGTTATCAAATAGGTTATTTGCGGTAC
>DRQI01000127.1 GCA_011330545.1 Flavobacteriia bacterium | reverse complement strand
GGAGCCCTTGTATCGGGTATTTCAATGCCGAAAAGCATTGGGTTGATGGGGTTAGAATTTCCACTGCGTATTTCAAAATGTAAATGGGGGCCTCCTGACCCTCCGGTATTGCCGCTATAAGCAATAATTTCATTTTTTTCAACAACTAATTCATCAGCTTTAGGAAATAATTGAAGTGTAAAACTTTCCTTTTCATATTGGTGCTTTTTCACATAGGCTTCAATTTTTGGGGCAAATTTTTTCAAGTGGGCATACACGGTTGTATAGCCGTTCGGATGCGTGAGATACAGTACTTTTCCATACCCCCAATGTGAAATTTTAATGCGAGACACATACCCTTTTGCCGAGGCATGAACATTAAAACCTTGGCGCCCTTGTGTTTTAATATCTAATCCCGAATGAAAATGATTGGTGCGAAGTTCGCCAAAAGTACCCGATAAAATCAACGGTATTTCTAAAGGTTTTGCAAAATAATCTGTAGGATATTTTTTTTGAGCTACCAAGGTGCTCAAATTGAAAAATAATACGAATGATATCAATATTCTCCCCATAATTTGAGGCTAAAATAATGATAAGAATTTGAATTTAAAAATTAAACCTTAGATAAAAACTAAATGGTTACATATCAAATAATTACCCCCCTTTTTTGATATTAATCATTAAAACTGTTGCTTAATTGTAATAGGAACACTAAATTTGTTGATACAGTTTAGAATCTTTGTATTTAATGAGTAATGTTTTGGAAATAGTTGATTCTCTGCAAAGTAAGCTAAATAGATTGCTTTCGAAGTATGAGTTATTACAAATAGAAAATCAACAATTATTAGAAAAAAGTGAAAAACTTGTCCAAGAAGTTCAACAGCAACAAGCATCTATAAGTGCTATTGAAAAAAAATATGACTCGTTAAAAATTGCAAATGCAATTGTAGGCAACAAAGAAGATAAACGTTTGACCAAACTTAAAATAAATACGTTGATAAGAGAAATTGATAAATGCATTGCCCAATTAGATGAATAAACTCAATGAATGGAAGAGAAACTCAAAATAAAGGTTACAATTGGAGATAGAGTTTATCCGTTAACTATAAAAAACGAAGGAGAAGAAGAAGGTGTAAGAAAAGCAGTTAAAAAAATTAATGACCTTATCAGGAAGTTTGAAGAGAATTATGAAGTGAGGGATAAACAAGATGTATTGGCAATGTGTGCACTGCAATTTGCATCATTACAAGAAGTGAAAAGTATTTATAATGAACAGGATGGAGAAATTATAGAAGCAAAATTAAAACAAATGAGCGCCTTGTTAGATGCCCATTTATAATATGTTCTTTAAAATATAACAATTACTGCCTACATTAGTTATTTGTTTAATAAACTCAACACTATATATTTAAAAAGGGTGAGTCTAAGTTAGTAAAGCGTGCCGCTTGTGCCGAATTTATTTGGTATCTCGGATACTTGATCAGCTTGTTAGCCCTAAACTTGTCTTACAAGGAGTTTATAAAACCCTCTCTGATGTAGGCTTTTTTTATACTTAAAATTAATACAATGGAAGGAATTATTATGCCAATTATAATTGGTATCGTAGTAGGATTGATTATTGGTTTTGTGATTGCTAAAACACTAGAAAAGAAAAAAGCATCACTCATCATAAAAAACGCCAAAAAGCAAGCCTCAACGTTATTAAAAGAAGCTAGAATTGATGCAGAAGCATTAAAAAAAGATAAAATATTACAAGCCAAAGAGAAATTTATAGAATTAAAATCAGAGCACGAGAAAGTAATTCTTAGTCGCGATAAAAAAGTTTCCGAAGCAGAAAAACGCATTCGCGAAAAGGAGTCGAAAGTAGCACAAGAACTCGACAGAAATTCAAAACTAAACAAGTCATTAGAAGCTAAAATTGCCGATTATGATTATCGAATTGAATTTTTAGACAAGAAGAAAAAAGAATCTGATAAAATGCACAAAAGGCAAGTAGAACAGCTTGAAGTAATTTCAGGCCTCTCAGCCGATGATGCGAAAAAAGAATTGGTAGAATCGTTAAAAGAAGAAGCCAGAACAGATGCGATGGCTTTTATTCAAGATAAAATTGAAGAGGCTAAACTAACCGCCCAACAAGAAGCAAAAAAAATTGTTTTAAGTACCATTCAACGTATCGGCGTAGAACAAACCGTTGAGAATTGCGTATCGGTTTTTAACTTAGAATCCGACGATGTAAAAGGTAGAATTATCGGTAGGGAAGGCCGTAATATTAGAGCTTTAGAATCGGCTACAGGAGTTGAGATTATTGTAGACGATACCCCCGAAGCTATCATCCTGTCGTGTTTTGACCCCGTTCGTAGGGAGATTGCCAGGTTGTCTTTACACAAATTAGTAACCGATGGCAGAATTCACCCGGCACGTATTGAAGAAATCGTTGCCAAAACTAAAAAAGAAATCGGCCAGGAAATTATAGAAGTAGGAAAACGTACCGTCATAGATTTAGGAATTCACGGATTACATCCCGAATTGATCAAAGTTGTAGGGCGAATGAAATACCGTTCTTCATACGGCCAAAATTTATTGCAACACTCACGTGAAGTAGCCAATTTATGTGCCTTAATGGCGTCAGAATTGGGTATCAATCCGAAAGTTGCAAAAAGAGCCGGATTGTTACACGATATCGGTAAAGTGCCGGATACAGAAAGCGAATTGCCACATGCATTACTCGGAATGGACTGGGCGAAAAAATACGGCGAAAAGCCCGATGTGTGTAATGCCATCGGTGCACACCATGATGAGATCGAAATGAAATCATTATATGCACCTATCGTGCAAGTTTGTGATGCCATTTCAGGAGCACGGCCCGGAGCGAGGCGGCAAGTATTAGATTCGTATATTCAAAGGTTAAAAGATTTAGAAGATATCGCATTTGGCTATACCGGAGTGCAAAAAGCCTATGCCATTCAAGCCGGTAGAGAATTACGCGTCATTGTAGAAAGTGAAAAAGTAGATGATGTAAAGGCCTCAGAATTGTCATTTAATATTTCACAGAAAATACAAAATGATATGACTTATCCGGGACAAGTGAGGGTAACCGTAATACGTGAGACCCGATCGGTAAATATTGCTAAGTAAATTCGCCATTTTTTTGAGAAATATATGAAATGGTAGAAATTATAAGAACCAATGCGAAGCATCAAGGTTTTAGAGAATTGGTTGAACTTCTCGATGCAGATTTAGCCGAAAGAGATGGAAAAGAACATGCCTTTTACAACCAATTTAATAGTATTGAGATTATAAAACACGCTGTTATTTTATATAAAAATAAAGAACTTTTAGGTTGTGGTGCCTTTAAAGAATACGATGCATACAGTGTAGAAATTAAGAGAATGTATACGCTGCAAAAGAGTAGAGGTAAAGGGATAGCCACCAAAATATTGAATGAATTAGAAAATTGGGCAACCGAATTAGGTTATCAACGTTGCGTACTAGAAACCGGAAAGCGGCAACACGAAGCCATACAACTATATCAAAAGAATGGTTATATGATAATTCCTAATTACCAACCCTATTGTGATGTTGAAAATAGTGTGTGTTTTAAGAAAAAAATAGGCTGATTGCGTATGAGGATAAAAGGAGTTTATTTCCTTGGGTGATATCTCTCTACCACTTCCTTTAAAAAACGCTTGTCTAAATGCATATAAATTTCGGTGGTAGTGATACTTTCATGCCCTAACATTTGTTGGATAGAACGTAAGTCGGCACCATTCTCAAGTAAATGAGTAGCGAATGAATGGCGAAAAGTATGCGGACTTACTTTTTTACGGATACCTGCTTTTTCAGCGAGGTTTTTGATAATAATAAAAACCATATTTCGCGTTAGTTGCCGGCCCCTGCGGTTTAAGAAAAGAGTGTCTTCAAACCCTTTTTGTACTGTTAAATGATTTCGAATGTGATTTTTATAAATACCAATATATTTCTGAGTTTCAGTATTGATAGGCACAAAACGTTGTTTGTCACCCTTGCCGATTACCCTTATAAAACCTTCTTCAAAAAATAAGTCAGACAGTTGTAAGGTAATTAATTCGGTGACGCGCAATCCGCAACTATACAATGTTTCAAGCATGGCTCTGTTGCGTTCGCCTTGAGCAGTACTCAGGTCAATGTGGCCAATCAAGCGATCAATTTCTTCTATTGATAGCGTATCCGGTAATTTTCGCCCTATTTTAGGCGTTTCTAATAATGAAGTCGGATTGTCAACTCTATAATTTTCGAAAATTAAATAGTCAAAAAAACTGCGTAAACCTGAGATAATACGCGACTGGCTTCTAGCATTCAGGTGCTTAGATATCTCATAGATAAATTGTTGTATGGTTTCATCAGCGATGGTAACCGGAGATGTTTGGAGCGAATTATCGTCTAAAAATTGTAGTAGTTTAGTAACATCCCTAACATAATTTTCTACTGAATTTTGAGACAATCCCCTCTCAATTTTCAGGTAGTTTTGATAATCGTGTAAAGCCTCTAGCCATTTCATTGAAAAAAACTATTTTTCTTACCTTGCAAGATAACTTAAAATTGATTCTTGTGAAAAAAATATATAGTATTGTTGTTTTCGTATTGTTGGCAATACCGATATCCAATGCGCAAAGCCGAATAGAATTTGGAGTTTCGGGAGGTTATTTCTTAGGTTCTTTAAGTGGTTCTTTAACAGGATATGCCTTAGATATTACTGATGGTTCGGGCGTTTATATAGGATTGTTTACTGACATAAAGATTATTGATGAATTTTATGTACGGCCTGAGTTGTTCTATGCTAATATTAGAGGCGAAAATTCTATAGTATTGCCGGTAATGGCAAGGTATTACTTAACAGATAAATTTTCTTTCCAAATGGGGCCGCAACTGGATGTCTTATTAGATATTCCGGATAATTTTAAAGATTTTGTAAAAGAATTTGGTACAAGTATAGCCATGGGAGCAGGTTTTGATATTACAAAAAAAATAGGAATACAAGCAAAGTATACCTTTGGACTGACCGATAGGGTAGACCTGCCTCAAATTATTCTGGGAGACATTATCAGTGAAAATAATGTGGTAGTTAAAACAAATAGTCTACAGCTGGGCTTGACGTATAAATTTTAGTAAAAAGAGGCTGCCTAAAAGTAAAAAACTTTGAAATGTCATCATAATTATTAAAAGTCAGTGTTTTAAGTTTCTGACTTTAGTTTATATTGAACATAATCTAAGTGCCCAAATTAACAATGAACAATACTTTTTAGAGCGCCTCTTTTTTGTTTTTAGAAAAACAATTTACCAAGCATATCCCAATGATACACCCAATCCAACAGCAGTTGAATTTACGTCTAAAGTACTTGAGCTTCCAAATACAGCACCCAAATTGGCAAATACGTCTACCACAAAATGTTCTCCAAAAATCCATTGATGGCCGACTTCGCCTCCTAGTGAAAATACCGTTGCAGAGTTGTTAAAGTCATCTTCTAATGAGAAGAACCCTATATTGGGCCCCGCATGCCAACCCCTTAGGGCTTCATGCGTTGAAAAATAGAAGCGGTACTCTGCACCCGCGCCAATCCCCGAAATATCAGAAATATTGTAGTACAGTGCCGCAATGGTCAGGGTTTGGTCTTCTTTAAGAGAAAATTCATAACCCGCATTTGCAACTCCAAAAGCCACACCAACAGGATTTACTTTGATGGCTTGTTCTTGGGCATTTGAAAAGGAAAATGCAACTAAGGCCACTACTAAAAATAATTTTTTCATAGATTTAAAATTTAATGGTTAATTTTATGATTTATAAACTGTAATAATAATTCTTTTTTAGAACTTGTTATGTCGGTTTTTGGACATAATTTTATGTTTTTTTTAAACGTTTATTAACCAAAGAATTAAAATGAAAATTATCATTATCAACGGGCCGAATTTAAACTTGCTGGGAAAACGGGAAACTACTATCTATGGCAATACTTCTTTTGAAGATTATTTTAAGGGCCTGCAAAAAGCGTATCCTACCGTTCAATTAGAATATTTTCAGTCGAATATTGAAGGTGAGCTCATAGATAAATTACACGAGGTGGGTTTTGAGTATGGCGGAGTGATACTCAATGCCGCTGCCTATACACATACTTCGGTAGGTATAGGCGATGCGATAAAAGCTATTGAAAGCCCTGTGATAGAAGTACACATTTCAAATGTATATGCTAGGGAAGAGTTTAGGCATCGGTCATACATATCTCCTAATGCCAAAGGCATTATTATCGGATTGGGCTTACAAGGCTACGAATTGGCATTGCAGGCATTTTTATAAAGTGTTAATAGGTTACAGTTTTAAGGCCATTTTTATATCACTTCGCTGATAAGGGCTGTCTACTAATTCAACTTCTACAAATCCCAATTTTTTATAGATATAAATGGCATTTTCTAAAACAGTGTTTGAATAGAGCAGTAATTCTTTCCAGCCTTTGTTTTTGGCAAAATCAATACAATGCCGTAATAGTAATTGCCCTATCTTTAAACCTTGGTATGTTGGCGATACGGCCATTTTGCTCAATTCATAACCT
>DRQI01000126.1 GCA_011330545.1 Flavobacteriia bacterium | reverse complement strand
TAGCTGTATCTTGTAAGCAACAACAGACAAAAGACATGGCTGCAAATACAAAAAATACCATTGAACAGCAACCTGCAGAAACCATTTATCAGTTTAAAGTTAAGACCTTAACGGATGAAGATTTTGATTTTGCTACCTTAAAAGGAAAAAAGGTGATGATAGTCAATACCGCTTCAAAATGTGGCTTGACACCGCAGTACAAAGACCTGCAAAATTTATACGATACTTATAAAGATAAAGGTTTTGTCATTGTAGGCTTTCCGGCTAATAATTTTGCCCAGCAAGAGCCCGGCACTAATAAAGAAATTGCCGAATTTTGCCAACAAAATTACGGAGTTAGTTTCCCTATGATGGCCAAAATTTCGGTAAAAGGCGATGATATGCACCCAGTATATCAATTTCTGACAAAAAAAGAAAAAAACGGTTATCAAGATTCAGAAGTAACGTGGAATTTTCAAAAATACCTACTCGATGAAAACGGGGTTTTGGTAAAAGTAATTCCCCCTAAAACATTGCCTACTGATGAATCTATAATCAATTGGATTAAGGGTTCTTAAATCATACTTGTCCTTACTAGTATAGCGTAGTAATCTGTTTATTAAAAGTGAGATTGCTTTAGTTTTTTCAAAACTTAGCAATGACGTTCTATGTGTCATTGTATGTATAGCACAGTAATCTATTCATTAGCACTAAAATTTTTACAACTGTTTTTCCTGCGCAATGACAGCTGCTACCTTCGTTTTGTGCAGAATCTGTAGTAATAACAACTAATTAAAAATTTTGTATATATTTGCCACTTATGATTGTATAAGGTACTTCCGATTTTAATTGGCTCCCTACATTGCTGTGCGGAGACTGATTCCTGTTAAAGAAATAGTTGCTTCTATTTCTATTTTTCTATACATAATTATTACAATCATGACATCCTCAACAACTAATCTATTTAAAAAATATAGTTACTATTTAAAACTTGCGCTAACCGGTAAAGAGCAAAATTTTACTTCCGGTAGCATCCGAAAAGCTATTTTCTTACTTTCTGTACCAATGATTTTGGAGATGATGATGGAATCTATTTTTGCCATCGTAGATATTGCTTTCGTTTCTCAAGTAAGTGTCAATGCCGTAGCAACCATTGGGTTGACAGAATCTGTAATCACATTGGTATATGCCGTAGCCATTGGCTTGAGTATGGCAGCGACGGCAGTTGTAGCGCGTAGAGTAGGCGAGAAAGACCTAAAAAGTGCTTCGCAAGCAGCCGTGCAAGCCATCTTTTTAGGGGTAGGCATAGCAACCGTCATAAGTATACTAGGCATTCTTTTTCCCAAAGAGATTTTATCTTTAATGGGAGCTGAATCTGATTTGATAGCCGAAGGTTTTGGCTATACAAAAATCTTGTTGGGCGGTAATATTACCATTATGCTGCTCTTTTTAATCAATGCCATTTTTAGAGGTGCGGGCAATGCTTCGATAGCAATGTGGACATTGATACTCTCAAATAGTTTAAACATACTTTTAGACCCTATTTTTATCTTTGGCTTTGGGCCGATTCGAGCTTATGGTGTAGAAGGTGCAGCCATTGCCACCACTATTGGCAGAGGTACTGCGGTGATTTTTCAATTGATAATATTATTTTACGGTTGGAGTAAAATTAAAATTAAGATCAATGATTTGGTCATTAGAATTGCCGTAATGTGGAATTTGATAAAAGTATCACTGGGAGGTATCGGGCAGTTTCTTATCGGTACATCGAGTTGGGTATTTTTAATGCGTATCATGGCCGAATTTGGCAGTGAAGTATTGGCCGGATACACCATTGCTATCAGGATAGTGATGTTTACCATGATGCCCGCTTGGGGAATGAGCAATGCTGCGGCAACCTTGGTAGGGCAAAACCTGGGAGCCGAAAAACCCGATAGGGCAGAAAAATCGGTTTGGAAAACCGGAAAGTACAATGCCTATTTCATGGGGTTTGTCTCACTTATTTACCTTGCTTTTGCCCCTTACCTGTTAGCATTGTTCAGCAACAAACCAGAGGTTATAAAATATGGGGCACTATGCTTGCGTATTATCGCTGTGGGGTACATATTTTATGGTTATGGCATGGTAATCATCCAATCTTTTAACGGGGCAGGCGACACCAAAACACCTACCATTATTAATTTCTTTTGCTTTTGGTTGGTACAATTGCCCATTGCTTACCTGTTGGCAATTGTATTAAAAGTAGGGCCTTCCGGGGTATTTTGGGCAATTACGGCAGCAGAAATTTTAGTAGCTCTTGTGGGAATTATCCTGTTTAAAAAAGGAAAGTGGAAAAAAGTAAAAGTGTAAATAAGTTTTGTAAATTCGTTTTTTAAAATTAGAATATGTCAACAAAAGGAAAACACACCATTTGCATTCACGAAGGTGAAATAAAAGATACTCAGTTTGGCGGGGCGGTATCGCCCATTTATATGGCGTCTTCATATAGTTATATCGATGCTGACCCCATGCGGTATCCGCGTTATTTTAATACGCCAAATCAAGAAGCCTTAGGTATAAAAATTGCTGCGTTAGAGCATGCAGCAGCCGGATTGCCTTTTGCATCGGGAATGGCAGCCATCAGTACTACCTTATTGGCATTTTTATCAAAAGGAGACCATGTAGTTTTAGCGAATGAAATTTATGGAGGGGCTTTTAATTTTGTAGTGGAAGAATTCGAGAAGATGGGAATAGCATATTCGTTTACCGATGGAGTAGGGGTTGGCGATTTTGAAGCGAAGATACAATCGAATACCAAAGTTATTTATATTGAAACTCCGTCAAATCCGTTATTGACCATTACCGATATTAAAGGAGTTGCCGACTTGGCTAAAAAATACAATTTGGTATCTATGATTGACAATACTTTTGCTTCTCCCATCAACCAAACTCCGTTAGATTTCGGAATTGATATTTCTATTCATTCGGCTACCAAATATTTAGGTGGCCATAGTGATATATTAGCCGGTGCGGTAGCCGGTAATGACGAACACATCTCAAAAATATTCCATAAAGGGAAAAACCTCGGTGGCAATTTGAGCCATTTTATTTCTTATTTATTAGAAAGAAGTATCAAAACCTTGGCATTGCGTGTAGAAAAACACAATACCAATGCGCAGGCCATTGCCGAATATTTAGACAACCACAGTGAAATTGCCAAGGTGTATTATCCCGGTTTAAAAAATCATGTGGGCCATGACATTGCCAAAGAACAAATGAATGGTTTTGGCGGTATGCTTTCTTTTGAATTGAACAAAGGCCATGATGCAGTGGTTTTTCAACAACAATTGCAATTGATAAAACCCTCTTTGAGTTTGGCAGGAGTTGAGTCTACCATTTTGCAACCTGCAAAAACATCGCATGCCTTACTGACACCTAAACAACGTGAGGCAGTGGGTATTTCTGATAATTTATTGCGTTTTTCGGTGGGACTTGAAGATGTTAAAGATATTATTGCAGATATTGAACAAGCATTGAATGGTTGAGAGTTATAAATTTCGATTGGCAGGTTTAATTTTATGGATGAAATGTGAGTGGCTGAATAGTTACAAAAAATAGTAAGGAGACAAGCTACTTGTAGTGTTAAGCTCATACTTAACTTTTCGCTTCTCTCCTTTCTCCCCTAAGTTTTACTCTTGTTACAGAGTGATGTTTTTAATAGTAAGGAGAAAAGTTACTTGTAGTTGTTAACCATTT
>DRQI01000125.1 GCA_011330545.1 Flavobacteriia bacterium | reverse complement strand
TTTGGCCTTGCCTATGTAAAGGATACCGCCGTTTTTGTCAAAATATTGATATACGCCGGGCTGTGTGGGCAAAGTTTGGATTTGTATTTTTAATGCTTGTGTTAACACAAAGCGAAGTTATGAAAATTAACTTTAAGGTTAATATTCTATACCTCTTCTAAAATTAGCCCTTTTATATGTTACAAATTTGTTATAAAGAGTTTTATTTATATTTGTACAAGTTTACTTAGGCTAAGAATAAGGGTTCAAGTAAAAACATCTCTAACTGCTCAGTTCTTATACTATTTAAACCGCTATTCATAAAAGGTTTTGATAATTAGTATCAATCTTTTTAAAGTAACAATGTTATTGCTCTAATTTTTAGCAAATGGACATCTTATTATTTTTTAATTAAAAAGCTAAACACCCCTATGAAAAACAACCTCAAAAATTATGTTATAACGGTACTTCTACTTTTCGGAATTTCTCTCGTATTAGTCAATTGTGAAAAAGAAACGGTTTTTGAAGACGGTATTTCTTCGTTAGAAGGTATGCCAAAGATTCAAGTAAAAACTGTAAGCCTTGTCGAATTACAACAAAAAGAAACCCTCGGCAAAAAATTACAAGGCATTGCCAAGGTATTGGATGTTGCCAAAAACAATCAAAAAAGTGGTATTACCAGCAATGACGGCTCTTTTACCATTCTTACCGATGAAATTGTAGAGGTAACCACAGATGCTACTGAGGCCTATACCTTTAGAATTGAAACTCCTACAGACAGCACGGCTATTTTTGAAAATTTTGTAATAGAAAAGGTGGCGGATACCTATCGTTTTTGGATATATAGATTCTTTGAAAATGAGAGCGGTACTGAAGATACTGAAAGCCCTCCTTATCAATTTACCAAGCAACGAGTGACTGAGGAAGCGATAAATGCTTCAGATTTGTTATTGTTTACAAAAGATTATTATTACTATGAAGCTGAAACTGGCTGTTTGTTTTTCTTTTATTATACAAACCCCATGTCACCTACAGAAAACGCAATTGATCTTATTTTTTGCCCTGAGCCAGATAATGGCGGCCCTGCAATAACTGATAATGATGGTGGCGACACTTCAACAGGTGGTAACGTTGGGCCTTCAGGCGGAGGTGGTGGCAGCCCTAATAGTGATGACCCTTCAAACAATGACAATCCTTATGGAGATGGCCCTCAAGGTGGTGGCGATTCTACTGGTAACGCCAACCCTAACACAGACAACAGCAATAATACAGACCCACCACAAGAAGGAGATAATTTTGACGACCCCAATAGCCCTGTGGCCGTATTGCCTATACGTTGTGCCCTTGGGTTTACTAGAGATGCTAATGGGAATTGTGTTGTTGAAACAATATTCAATACTGAAGGACTAACTACAGAACAACAAACTATACTAGATGAAGCTATAAATACTTTATCTGAAAACTGTTTAGGAGCAGCATTATTAGATGTAGTTAGAACTGTAAACATTTCGATGGGTGGAACCACTTTCGCAGGACAATATAATCCTGATAATAACACGATTAGCTTTAGGAATAATAACGATATTTCTTCAGATATTTTAGGAGCCGAACTAATGCATGCATATCAACAACAACTTTATGGCATACTTGATGATATAAAACATGATAATACAAATAATCATAAAGGTGGTTCAAATATAGAATTTGAAGAAAAAGCCTTTAATATAAAAAAAGATATGATTGATGGTGGTGGAATGTTTACCTTTCCGGGCGAAGAAGAATTAACTGATTGGCTAATTGACCTAGACATAAATCACCCAACAGGTACGATAGAATTAAGTTCATCAGAGCTTTCAGCTTGGTTTGCAGCTTTAGAAGCGTTTCAACAACATCATGAAAGTAATCCTGATTTCTATGGTGCTCCAATCGATTATAATTTGAAACCAGACGCTATAATAAATTTAATTAACAAAATCCTAGATTCAAATTGCAACTAGTTAAAAAACTTAAATTATGAAACCTACAAATATTTTATTTATAACTGTTCTTGTGTTATTTGTTCAAACAATTACTGCTCAAATTACTCCTATAGAAACAGTAACTGAAGCAAAAAAAACAACATATAAGGCTAATTCATTTGATAATTATAATGTAGCATTTAAAAATCAATCTTATGAATTAATGCAAAAACTTCAAAGGCGTATTAAACTTATTGATACGGTTGATTTATCATTCGTTAGGGTCTGTCTTAACGAAACTACTAATGATTCAATCGTAAATAATAATACCGTATTATATATTGAATATATTGTAAATCAAGATGGAGATGTGATGTCATGCAGTCTAATTAATTATGGATTTATTGTGTCTATAACCAATACTGAAATTGAATGTATTCTAGAAAATGCTTTGAATAATCAATTTAATTTCACCAATGTACCAACTGAAGTAAATCAATTTTATTTGAAGATTAAGAAAAGATATATCCCATAGTTAATCTAAATATAAAACAATTACTTGAATTCTAATTTCATCGTCTACAACATTAGCTGCACTAAAATAATGAAAATGGAGAAGATTTAGCCTTGCCTATCTCTTTAGTACTAAATAAACAATGACACTAACAAATGTAATTAAATTGATTTTTTTTTCTTTTTTTCTTATTTTATACAATCAAACTTATAGTCAAAAAATAAAAAAAGAAACCTTATATATTTTATTTAAAAAAAATGATGGAAAACAACCCGAATTTAAGGGAAAGAAATTTATTAATAGTCATGGCTTAAATTTTAACTTAATTAAAAAAGGAACTTTTATCCATAAAAAAGGAATGAAAAGAGATACCCTATGTGTCAGTGAACTAAAAAAATATAAATTAACAGACGAAAATGATATAGAAAAAAAAGCCGATTTATGGCGTAAAAAAAATGAGAAACAATTAAAGAAAGAATACGGCAAACTTTACAGGCAAGCATTTGAATATAAAAATAA
>DRQI01000124.1 GCA_011330545.1 Flavobacteriia bacterium | reverse complement strand
CATTGAGCCGTACCATCTCTTTGGCAATAGCCAATACCACGTCCTTTTCCATTAGGCCATTGACACCTACCGCCCCCGAATCTACACCCCCGTGCCCCACATCAATGACCACCACTTTTTTAGAAACCATCCCTTGGCCAAAAACAGCGCAAAAAGAAGAAAGCAAAATCAAAAATCTGACGTTTTTGAGCAATTTTAGAAAACAATTTTTCATAATCAGGGAAGGTTTAACGCAAAAAATCCATAGCATTTGACACCGTTTATTGTCAATTAAAATCAAAACAATACAAGCAATATTATTTTAATAAAATATTGATAATCAGTATTTTGAATACAAATATATTGTATTTTTCCAATAACAAAAACACCTAAAATTTAAAAACAATTCAGACATGAAAAAAACAATGTACCTAACCACTTTCGCAGCCTTACTCACGAATACCCTTTTTGCACAAATCGGAGGCATCGAACAATCCGTTAATGATGTTTCAGATACCATCCGGGCTATTTTCCCCTTACTGCTAGGCGTTATTTTCCTTATCGGATTCCTATTCAATGCCGGGCATTTCTTCGGCGAAAATGCCGATTTAAAAAAAGGCATTACCAGAGTATTGGTATTTGTATTAATCGCCGGAGCCGTAGTAGGCATCTTTACCTATTTAATCGGAATCGTAGTCTAAAAGCAACGGAAAACAAGATAGCCATGAAAAAATTTAAAATCTATAAGAACATCCGCAAACGAGCCATGATAATGGGCTTGCCCATATCGTTGTTTGGTTTGATGATGGCCTCGGTGATAGGCTCATTGATGCTTATTATTTTTTCTTTTAGCCTTTCCGTAATAATACTAGTATTGCTATTCAATTTCGGATTATACCTAGGCCTGTCATACAGCGTAAAAAATCCGAACCTGCTACACTACCAAAAAGTATTTCCGGATACTATCAGCAACAAAAAAGCCTTCCTGTTACCCCCTGAAGAAAACCCGAATCACCATGAAGAAAATTAATTTAGCATCCCACCATCCTATCATAGACCTTCAAGGCCATGTTATATTTGCCAATAACGGCAATGTTGTATGCTGTTATAAGGTAAGCCTTCCTGAGGTTTACAGTTTGTCAGAAAAAGATTATGAAGACCTCCATAGCCTATGGTTTCAAGCCCTAAAAACCCTTCCCGTAGGAACGGTTGTCCACAGGCAAGACCACTATCAAAAAACGCACTATGATGCCCAAAACCTTCCCCAAGACAGTTTTTTGGCACGCGCTACCTATCGTTACTTTAAGGGCAGGGAAGCCCTGCAACACCAAAGCTATCTCTATATTACCCTGCCCTATAACAAAGCGCTGAATGCCTCCAAATACACCAATCCCTTTAGAAAAGTGTCCAAAGGCATTTACAAAAAACCAAGCCAACAAGTACAAGCCTTTATCACAGCGGTAGAAGATGCCATTTCTTATATCAACAATAGCCGGAAAGTGGCCTTATCCCCATTAAAATCAGCAGAAATAGTGCGTATGGCCGATGCGTACTTTAACGGTTTTAATCAGGATATTAAAGCCGACATACAATTGAATACTTCCCGAAAAGGAGGAAACAGCCCCATAAATATAGGCAGTCATTATGTTGATATTTTGGCATTAAATAACGAATTGAATTTTGGAGAAATCGTACAAAGCAGCAAGCCCAATGACCGGTATACCACGGACGATTTTAGTTTCCACCAAGGTTTTTTAGACGGATTGGGATTACAACTCCAAGAAAACCACAGTATCAATCAGATGATCTATTTAGACGACAAGCACAAATGGAGAAAACTATTAGAAAAGAAAATAGAAGAACTCAAAAAGAGCGCCAACTTCGGAAGTCAAAATAAGATAGTATTAGAAAAAATTCAAGCCATTTTAGATAAAATCAACAGCGATGACAGCTCCCGGATTATCAGAGGGCATATCAACATCGTATTTTGGGCTCGGGAAGCCCGAGAGCTAGAAAATATTGCATCTAAGATTAAGACAGAATTTAAGGAATTGGATATAATGCCTTACTACCCAAAGGGCGAAGAACGAAAACAGTATTTTTTAAATTCCTATTGTTGTTTTACGACCAATTTTTCCAATGAAGATTTGTATGTCACCGACCTAAAGCACGCTTTGTGCCTTTATATCAATACGACCAATTATCAATCAGACCCAACGGGCATCCTTTTTCAAGACCGCCAATACAATATACCCGTTTTAAAAGATGTTTGGGACGAGAAAAAAAAGCGAATTAAAGCCCGCAATTTTGCCATTTTTGCCCCTACCGGCGAAGGCAAATCTTTTTTAGCCAATAATATCTTGCGGCAGTATTATGAAAGCGGTGTCCGATTGGTTATTATCGATTTAGGAGGTTCCTACTCTAAATTTGCCAAACTATATCCCAATACCCATATCATCCTACGCTACGAGCAAGGAAAAAATTTGGGCATCAATCCGTTTTATATTTCTTCAAAAAAAGACCTAACACCCGAAAGAATAGAAGAGTTAAGCATCTTTCTCTTAGAGTTGTTAGCTTCCACAAAAAAAGCCTCCAAAGCAGAAGCAGTAGCCCTAAAAAAAGTACTTCGCTATTACTATCAAAATCATACCAATGATACCCCTTCATTGGCCTCTTTGTATCGGTTTGTGGATGAGAAGAAAGAGACACTTCACCAAGAACTCAACATCCGCGAAGCCTACTTTAGCATGGAACATTTTTTACATATCCTCTCAGAATATGTCGATGGCGGTTTGTACAGTTTTCTGTTTGATGTGAGCAAAGACCAAACCTATAAAATTGAAGAAAAACGCCTGATTGTCTTTGAATTGGATGAAGTCAAAGACAATAAAGAAATCCTGTCGGTGATGTTAAAACTGATAAAATCAGCTATACAACGAACGATATGGCGTAACAAATCAGAAAAAGGCATCATCCTGTTTGATGAATTTGCCAAACAACTCAAATTTGACAATGTGTTGGAAAGCGTAGAATTTTACTACCAAGCCATTCGAAAACAAAACGGCGCCATAGGGATCATTTTACAATCTATCAATCAGTTGCCTGCCAATGAAACATCGGCCAGTATCTTAGAAAATACCCAAGTACTATATAGCCTGCGCAATGAAAAAGGCTATGACGAACTTACGGCGAGGCTCCATTTGTCAAGCCATGATTTGAATCAGCTAAAATCAATTCGCAATAATCTTACCGGACATCGTAAATACACCGAGGTATTTATCAAAATAGGCAGCCAAAGTAATATTTTCCGGTTAGAAGTTCCCCCCGAGGCCTATGCCGCCTATCTCACTGATGGTACCGAAAGTGAAGCCATCATGGAGTTG
>DRQI01000123.1 GCA_011330545.1 Flavobacteriia bacterium | reverse complement strand
GCTGCTGCCCTAATTTCTTCTTTGGTAATTGAGTTGATAATCTCTAGCTCTTTATTAATTTTACCGGTATCACCCATTAACAAATAATATCTCGCCAAAGAGCTTGCTATCCCTTGTACACTCGAATTAGAGTTTACATACTGGTTTTCAAACTTATTTCTTACTTTTTGTAAATCTTTATCTGAAATTAGTTCGGTTTGAAGTTTTTCAATTTCTTCATCAATTTCTTTAATAAGGTCATCTAATGAAGTATTGCCTAACGGAATTGCTCCAACAACATACACACTATAATCTACCAAAGGCCTCGAAAATGAAAAGGCTGCCAAGGCCATTTTTTTGTCATCGACCATTTTTTTATACAATCGAGAGCTTTTTCCATCACTTAAAATTGTTGAAATCACATTTAGTACCCGCGCATCCCTATCTGCCATAGACGGCGTTTTATACATTATTAATGCCGCCGGCAGTTGAATATTGGCATCGTATTCTTTAACTCTTACTTCTTTGGTTCTTTCGGGTTCGATAATTTTCTTTTTCTCAGCGCGATTTCCTTTCGGGATAGGCCCAAAATATTCTTGTATCATTTTTTTGGTATGGTCAATATCAATATCGCCTGCTACTACCAACACAGCATTGTTGGGCATATACCATTTTTTATAAAAGGCTTTAAAATCTTCGAGTTTCGCGGCGTCTAAATCTTCTATGTGCCCTATCAAAGGCCTACCGTAAGGATGTTTATCAAAAAGATATTTATAGATATCGCCGTATTGGGCTTTTCCGTAAGGCGCATTATCCATACGTTGCCTTTTTTCTTCTTTTACTACTTCATTTTGAGTATCGACGGCTTTTTGGTCAATAATCGGATGCATCATTCTCTCAGATTCCATCCAGAGGCTCAGTTCTAAATTATTGGAAGGAAAGACTTCATAATAATAGGTTCTATCCCAACTTGTATTGGCATTTCCGGTACCTCCATTGGCTGATTCTATATTGTTCCATTCTCCCCTAGGGATATTTTCAGTTCCTGTAAATAATAGGTGTTCATAAAAATGAGCCATTCCGGTTTTACCATCTTCCTCATCTTTAGAACCTACATTGTACATAACACCTGTTGTAATAACCGGTGCATTGTTATCTTGATGCAAAATAACATGCAGCCCGTTATCTAAATCGTACTCTGTAAAGTTTACTTTTTGGGCAGTAAGTAACGTTACTGTCAAAAAAAATACTATTAGAGCCAAAAATTGTTTTTTCATATTGTTAAATTTTAATAGTTGTTTTGAATATCAGACGTATTTCTACCCGATATGTTACCTAATTTTTTGATATGTTACCATAATTCTTGAATAAAAAAATTACTTTACAAAAATAAGTGAATTAATTTATCTATCAATGCTCTTCTAAACTTGATTTTTCAATGAACTCATTTAAACTTTTTCAATTGGCTAAAAGTTTAAATGAGTTCAAGAATAATTTTGAATAAAAAATTGCAAAACTGCAAAATTGACGTATATTTGCACTCATTTTTAATTAAGTGAAACCTCTCAACAAGGGGTTTTATAAAAACAGATACTAATTATGTACGCAATTGTAGAGATAGCAGGGCAGCAATTTAAAGTTGCAAAAGACCAGAAGGTATTTGTACATCGTTTGCAAGAAAAGGAGGGTTCAAAAGTAACTTTTGACAATGTTCTTTTATTGGATGATGGCAAAGTAACCATTGGCGCCCCGGCTATAAAAGGTGCAGCAGTGACTGCCAAAATTTTAAAACACCTCAAAGGTGATAAAGTAATCGTTTTTAAGAAAAAACGAAGAAAAGGATACAAAGTTAAGAACGGACACCGTCAGTACTTATCTGAAATTCAAATAGACAGTATTATTGCCAGTGGTGCAAAAAAAGCCCCGGCAAAAAAGGAAGAAGCCAAAAAAGAAGTAGCAGCCAAAGCTCCTGCTAAAAAGGCAGAACCAAAAAAACAGGCATCTAAACCCGCCGCAAAACCTGTTGCCAAAAAAACTGCAAAAGCAACAAAAGCTGATGATTTAAAAAAGATTGAAGGTATCGGGCCAAAGATTGCAGAAATTTTTGTTGCGGCCGGAATCGATACTTTTGCTAAATTAGCAAAGGCTACTCAAAAAGAGTTAAAAGCTATTTTAGAAGCTGCCGGTTCAAGATATGCTTCTAAAAATCCGGGGTCTTGGCCTAAACAAGCTAAGATGGCTGCAGATGGTAAATGGGATGCGCTTAAAAAATGGCAAGACGAAGTTAAAGGCGGTATAGAAAAATAAGCCTTTTCATTATAATTATAACAATCATGCCTGTCTGGCAGACAGGTTTAAAACTATAGAATCATGGCACATAAAAAAGGTGTAGGTAGTTCTAAAAACGGTAGAGAATCAGAATCGAAACGATTAGGTGTAAAAATTTACGGAGGCCAAGCGGCTATTGCGGGTAATATCATTATTCGCCAAAGAGGCACAAAGCACTATCCCGGAGAAAATGTATATATGGGCAAAGACCATACATTGCACGCTCAGGTTGACGGTATTGTTAAATTTACCAGAAAAAGAGATAATAAATCGTATGTTTCTATTGTACCGATAGAAGCCTAATAAGAAAATATCTTATAAAATTTTACAAACCCTTTCCTTTTTTTTGGAGAGGGTTTTCTTTTTTTACATATCGAAACCACACTATCTGTTAAACGAAACTTAACCGAGCCTTTTCTTTGATTTTATGTATATTTACAGTGAAAAATTCATCGCCATTTGAGTTCATTACAGCGTTTCTTTAAAGATACTATCATTTACGGCATCGCTGCCGTATTGCCAAGGGCAATTAATATTTTATTGACCAAACTTCATACAGCCACACTCGAATCTGACAAATATGCCGATAACACTTGGTATTTTGTATTTGCCGCCTATTTCATTGCCTTGTTAAGTTTTGGGATGGAAACGGCATTTTTCAGATTTTTTTCTAAGGAGAAAGTAAAAGGTGCTATTGTTTCTACATCATTTATAACTTTATTGTTTTCTACCATAGTGTTTTTAACGGTATTATTGGCCTTTAACAATTATTTCGCCGCACTCTTAGGGTTTTCAAACCCAACTCATTTAAGAATACTTACCTTCGTAACTGCCCTAGATTTATTGGTTGTTATACCTTATGCTTACTTACGCGTTACCAACAGGCCTTTAAAGTTCACCTTTTTTAAAATTATCAATATTTTAATCTATGCTTTTATAAACCTCTTCTTTTTATGGTTTGTACCGTATGCATTAAAAAATAATATTTCATTACCTCGTTTTATTACTAATTCATACCACACTACCCCCAAAGTAATTTATATTTTCATTGCTAATTTAATAGCCAGTTTTATTACATTTTTACTATTATTACCTTATATCTTTAAATTTAAGTTTGACTTTGACAAAAAGGTCTTTAGAAAAATGATGCGATACGGTTTGCCCATTATGGTAGGGAGCCTAGCTTATGTTACCAATGAAAATTTAGACAAACTCTTGTTGGGCGATATGTTAGGAAAAGAACAAATGGGCATATATGCCGCTTGTTATAAACTAGGTGTTTTTATGACCTTATATATCATGGCATTCCGGTTGGGGGCAGAACCCTTTTTCTTCAATCATGCCGATAAAAAAAACGCCAAAGAAACCTATGCCAAAATACTTACGTGGTTTACTATCATCGGAGCACTATTTTTATTGACAGTGGTTGTCTACATCAATTTATTTGCCGGAATTTTATTGGGCAAACCTGAATACTACGAGGCTTTAGCTATTGTACCTGTTATTTTACTGGCCAATCTTTTTTTAGGTATTTATAACAATCTTTCTGTTTGGTATAAGTTGACCGACAATACTAAATACGGCATGTATTTCTCTATTTTTGGCGCTGTACTCACCATTGTTTTTAATATTATTTTTATTCCGAAAATAGGGTTTATGGCCTCGGCATGGGCAACGCTTATTGCCTATGGCGGCATGATGTTCATTTCATATTTTTATGGAAAAAAATACTATAAAGTACCTTACAATGTTGGTAAGGTCTTTTTATACATTCTCATTTCGGTAGGATTGTCTTTTCTGTCATATTATTACTTTAAAGAAAACTATGTAATCTCTACCATATTTATACTACTATTTATTGTGTTTATTGCAATTAATGAAAAAAACGAACTCAAAATTATCTTTCACAAATGACTGTAAAAATTATCAACTCCTCTAAACATCCATTGCCTAGTTATGAAACTTCGGCTTCTGCCGGTATGGATTTGCGAGCCAATATCGATGAAATTGTAGTTCTTAAGCCATTGGAGAGAGCTATTATCAAAACCGGACTTTTTATCGCTTTGCCAAACGGATACGAAGCTCAGGTAAGGCCCCGAAGCGGACTGGCAGCCAAAAAAGGGATTACCGTACTCAATGCACCGGGTACCATTGATGCAGATTATCGGGGTGAAATTGGTGTTATATTAGTAAACCTTTCTAATGATAATTTTACAATAACTGATGGCGACCGCATTGCACAATTGGTGATTGCAAGATACTCACAGGCTCAGTGGGAAGAAGTTGAAGTGCTTGAAGAAACCCAAAGAGGCAAAAGCGGTTTTGGCAGTACCGGAGTTTAAGTTTGTGATTCGCTGAATTTTAAAAAATTACCATTTACTTCGAAATTTTCTTTTCGATAGCATTGTCAATCCTATGGATGGTTTCATCTGAAATAAAGCCTTTAGACCCCAATACAAGGCCAAACACCATCAATGCAATGCCCATCCCCAGTTTTATTTTATAGATAACTACCGGAGTGAGCTTATTTTTTAATTGTTTGGCCAATACTATTTTTATCAAATCGGTTAAAAAATAACCTACAATAATCGCTGCAAAATAATTAAAAATACGAGTCTCATTCATTTCTAAATGTGGGCCGATAACGACCACCATCCCCAACCAAAATGCCAGTACTCCGACATTGATAAAGTTTAAAAAGAAACCTTTGACAAATAGGCTTATATAATTGTTCTTTCTCACAATAACCAATTCGGCTTCGGTATCTATAGGCCTACGCCTTTTTACAATGGTAATTAATCCGTAAATAAACAACACGAGGCCTCCCAACACAAAAAGCCGTGGGTCGTCTTTTATTTTTTCTAATAACGTACGACTGCCGTAATAGGCAAAATAAATAAAAACTATATCTGCCAAAACAACCCCAAAATCAAAAACCACTGCGGCCCTAAAACCCTTGATGGCACTGGTTTCTAGCAATACAAAAAAAACAGGACCTATCATAAATGCAAGTCCAACACCCACAGGAATAGCATTTAAGACATCACTCATAACATATTTTTTAGGTTATACTGCATCGTAATCAATGGTAATTTTATCGGTAACCGGATGTGCTTGGCATGTTAACACCAAACCTTCCTCCACTTCTTTTTCTGACAAAATAGTGTTGGTGTCCATAATGGCTTTCCCTTCGGTTACTTGTGCCAAACAACTACTACAGATGCCTCCTTGGCACGAATATGGGGCGTCTAATCCTTTTGCCAAAGCAACTTCTAAAATTGTTTTCTCTTTTTTCATTGAGAAGGTTTCTTCTTCGTCGTCTAATACAATTGTTATTTGGGCTTGCCCTTCTACTGTTGTCGCGACTTCCTCTTTAACTTTACTCGAAAACAATTCAAAATAGATATGCTCTTCACTAATTCCTTTGGCCAACAATTCATCTTTTACCGTATGTATCATCGCCTCCGGCCCACACAAAAAGAAGGCATCAAAATCTGTTCCTTTGTGTTTATTATTAAAGATAAAATTTACTATGGATGTATCTATCCTGCCAAAAAGAGCTTCTTCTATCGTTACCCTACTGTATATGTATTGTACAAAAAATCGATCAGGATGGTTTGTTGCCAAGGTGTCAATTTCATTTTTAAACATGGTTTCTTCGGGCGATTTATTTCCATAAACCAATACAAAACGACTGTTGGTATCAATTTCTAATACCGATTTTATCATTGACAATACCGGTGTGATACCACTACCGGCCACAAAAGCCAAATAATTCTGGTTCGGAATGTCGGGTTTCAGGATAAACCTACCTTCCGGCGGAGCAACTTCTAATACATCGCCTGCTTTTAATTGGCTAGTCGCAAATACAGAAAAAGTACCATTATCAACGGCTTTTACGCCAATTTTGATAGCGTTGCTCTTTACCGAAGAACAAATAGAATAGGCACGACGGACTTCTTCACCACCCAATTCTTTCTTGATAGTGATGTATTGCCCGGGAATAAAATGAAATTCTTGTTGTAGGTTTTCCGGGATATCAAAAAGGATAGAAACCGCGCTCTCGGTTTCTCGTTGAACCTCCTTAACAGAGAGTTTATAAAATGTTGACATCTGTTCTAAAAATTGAAACCCAAAAGTAAAAAATACTTAGTTAATATCAACGTTTTTTTAGCCTAAAGAAATTGAATCGGGCAATTCATTTTTATCATCATGCCGATACGGAAAATACTGTTTTAGCTTGGTGCCCGCTTCAAGGATTCCTAATTTCAGCCCTTTGGCAAAATGATTGTTTTTAAATTTTTCTAAGACGGTATCTTTTACACTGTCCCAAAAGGTATCGGGCACTACTTTATCAATTCCTACATCTCCGAGTACTGCAAATTTTTTATCTTCAACCGCTACATAAAACAACACGCCATTATGCTGCTTGGTTTCATCCATTTTTAAAAAGTAGAATACTTCTTTGGCTCTTTCGAGGGTGTCTTTTTCGGTACACTTTTCTAAATGCACTCTAATTTCACCCGAAGTATCTTTTTCGGCAGTACGAATTGCATCAATAATTTCCTGCTCTTGTGCAGCCGTTAAAAAGTCTTCTACTTTTGACATGCGCTTCTCGTACTAGATTGATATTTTTTTTTGTGCAACATAAACTTAATTCTTCTTGGTAAAAGTATTGAAGTTTTAAGGCCGAAGACGGAAGTTTGATAAAACACCTTCAAACTTCCGTCTCTGGTCATCCAGCTTTTAATTTATTCTTTTTTCTTGCCGAAATCGAAATTCACATCTACAGCTTTTTCTGAACCCGGGTCAGCTTGATAACGGCTCATTTCATCAAAGCCTAAAAATCCTGCAAATATGTTATTTGGGAAAATCTTAATATGCTTATTATAAACATTTACGGCTTCATTGAACCTATTTCTCGCTATATTTATCCTATTTTCAGTACCTTCTAACTGGCTTTGCAACTCTAAAAAATTCTTGTTGGCTTTTAATTCAGGATACCGTTCAACAACTACCATTAATTT
>DRQI01000122.1 GCA_011330545.1 Flavobacteriia bacterium | reverse complement strand
TCTGTTTTACACTTGCCAATTGGTTTTTTGAAATTTTAAAATGGAAAGCACTGGTGTCTTTTCTTAGAAAAATTTCATTTGTAGCAGCTGCTAAACAGAGTTTGGGCTCTTTAACAGCTTCGTTATTTACTCCCAACCGCATTGGCGAATACGGTGCCAAAGCTATTTATTTTCAAAAAGGGACGCGCAAAAAGGCAATGTTGCTAAATTTACTTGGCAATATGATGCAGATGGCTACTACAGTTGTGTTTGGTACTTTAGGACTCATCTATTTTACTACACATTTTGAGGTAGCTATTGATGGGTACCGCTTTAAAAAAGCAGCTTATTTTTTAGCTGTACTTTTTGTTTTTGTTATGACCGGCAGTATCAAAGGATATCAGAAAATCAGAGGTTTTTATATTGATAAGATTCTTATGTTTGTGAGAAGTTTGCCTTTACAAATACATTTTCAGAATGCATTTTATTCAATGGTAAGATACCTTATATTTTCACATCAGTTTTATTTTTTATTGCGGTTATTTGGTGTTGAAGGCGATTATATTACCTTGCTAAGCCTTATTAGTTCGATGTATTTTATCGCTTCGATAGTACCGGGATTGGCGCTGTTAGATTGGCTCATTAAAGGTTCTGTAGCGATTTGGGTTTTTGGGTTTATCCATGTCAATGAACTGATTATCGTTACGATAACTTTGCTGATGTGGCTTTTAAATTTTGGCTTACCGGCATTAATCGGCAGCTATTTTGTATTGAATTTTAACTATTACAAACGCCAATGAGTGTTATTTCTGTTGTCATATTGATACTGTATTGTGTTCTCATTGTTGCATTTATCATTGGCTTTGACAAGGTTGAACATTTTCATTTAAAAACTATCAGGCCAAAAACAACCTTTTCGGTGGTGATTCCTTTTCGGGATGAAGCTGAACAACTGCCCGGGTTGCTGGATAGCCTTTCTAAACTCAATTATCCTAAAGGCCTTTTCGAAATAGTGTTTGTAGATGATGATTCTGAAGATAATTCGGTTAAGATTATTGAGAAGTACTTCGACAAGCTCAGCATACCATTTAAGGTAGTTAAAAACAATCGAAAAACAAATTCTCCAAAAAAAGATGCGGTTGAAACAGCCGTCAATCAAGCTCATTTTGATTGGATTTTAACTACTGATGCCGATTGTACCGTTGCTGAAAATTGGCTTCTTGCTTTTGATACTTTTATCCAACAACACAAACCGGCATTGATTGCTGCTCCGGTAACCTTCAAATCGGTATCTTCGCTTTTCGAAAAATTCCAGCTCATAGATTTGTGGAGTTTGCAAGGGGCAACCATCGGTGGTTTTGGCATCAAAAGACCCTTTTTGTGCAATGGTGCCAATCTTTGCTATAAAAAACAATCTTTTTTAGCCATTCATGGCTTTGAAGGCAATGAACATATTGCTAGCGGCGATGATATTTTTTTATTGGAAAAAATGGCAATGCATTATCCTGACAAGGTACATTTTTTAAAAATTGACAAAGCCATTATTACCACACATGCAGAGACAACCTTAAAAAAACTTATTTCGCAACGTATACGTTGGGCAGCAAAAGCAACCTCTTATAAAAATGCCTTTAGTAAATTAGTAAGTCTAGCTGTTTTTGGTATGAATCTATTATTCTTACTATTATTATTAGGAAGCATTTTTAGATTTATCTCTTGGCAATTCTTTATCCTATTTTTTACAATTAAATTTTGTATCGACGGCATCTTATTGTATAAAACAGCCCTGTTTTTTAAGCAGCAACATATCTTAAAACATTATTTATGGAGCAGTTTTGTTTATCCTATTTTTATTATATTTATTGCCTTAGCTTCTTTTGGTTTCGGATATTCATGGAAGGGAAGAAGATATCAGCAGTAAACAGTCTAAGTGAGTCGAGAATTTAATCAGTTTTATACAATATGTCATATTATCGCACTTCAAATCCAGCTTTTAGCAATTATGTTTGGAAAAGTGCTCGTTCTGATTCAAAAATGACGTTGAACGGAATTTTCTTCAAATCGCTGTTTAGTATATTTTTAGTCGGATTAACAACATGGTATGTTTGGAATTTGGTAGAAAAAGGAGTAAATGTAAAATGGTATACTTCTATCGGGTTATTAGCGGCTATTTTTTTTAGTTTACTTACTTCTTTTAAGCGAAAATGGGCTCCTGTCACCACACCTCTTTATGCCTTGTCAAAAGGTTTTTTTCTCGGTGGCATTTCTGCTTATGCCGAAATACGGTTTCCCGGAATGCCCATGAAAGCCGTAAGCATTACCATCCTAACCTTTTTTGTAATGCTTATTCTCTACAAAGCGAAAATCGTAGTCGTTACCAAACAGTTTAGAAGTGTTATTATCAGTGCTGCCATCACTATCTTTTTTATCTATATTATCAATTGGGTATTGCGTATTTTCGGGTTGAGTTTGCCGTTTGTTTGGGGTACTTCATGGTTTGCTATCTTATTTAATATCGTTGCTGCTATCGTTGCTTCTTTTTCTTTATTGTTAGATTTCGATTTTATTGACAGAAAACTTTACAGAGCTCCTAAATATTATGAATGGGTTGCTACTTGGGGATTATTGGTAACCCTCATCTGGCTTTATATAGAGGTATTGCGCTTGCTAAAAAAATTAGCCATTCGGTTTTAAAGCTCTTTAATCTTAATATTTTTAAACCAAATAAAGCTCCCGTGGTCTTGTAAGCCTATCAAGCCTTTTTTATATTTTCCATAATCCGGATACTTATCCCATTTCCCTGAATTTCTTCGTTTTTGCCAATCTTCAGAATACGGCACAAACGAAACAACTTTTTTTCCATTGAGCCAATATTCGGCTTTGTCTTTGGTAAACACAATTCTTGAAGTATTCCATTCTCCTGCTTTTTTAACAATCTTTTGTGTTGCATCGGCAGGATACATGGCATAATCAGCCCCTAATTTTTGCCATTCTTCTAACGGCTGCGGAAATCCTATATCGTCAATCAACTGATATTCAGGGGCATTTTCATAAGGGGCTTTGTATTTTTTGCCTTCGTGTACGTGATAAAAAATACCGCTGTTGCCACCTTCTGATATTTTCCATTCTAATGAAAGCTCAAAATATTCAAAAGGCTTTTCTCCATAAACAATATCGCCGCCAATATCGCCACCGGTACCTTGCGATTTTAGGGTTCCTTCTTCAAGTACCCAATTTTCAGGTAAGGTGTTGGCATTAAAGCCTCTCCATCCGCTGAGGTCTTTTCCGTCAAAAAGGTATATCCATTCAGATTCTTTCTGAGGGATTGTGGCTACGGAATTTTCGGTTTTTTTAGCTGGTTTTTCTTTACAGGATATCAATACTGTCAAAAGTAATACTGTTAAAAAATAAGGTAACCTTTTCATCTAAATATATTTATTGTTTAACTTTCATGTTTATCGGATCCCAACGAAAGAATTTCTTTTGAAAATAACTATCGTTACACAACAAAGCAGGTGCTGCCGCCCGGAATCCGAAAACGGGGTCTTCTATCACTTTGCCGTTATTTCTAATGGCTTTTATCAGGTTGCCGTGGTGGTCATAATGGGCTCCTTTATAACCGTCTTCAACTTTGTATACTACTTCGTTGGGAGGCAGTATTTTTTTTCGTTTGGAAGCCTTTTTCCCTTGTTCTTTCATTTTTGCCAATTCAAAAGGGTCATCAACAGAAATTTTATTGGTTCGCAAAACTACCTCCTGCCATTTTACATCCATAGAGCCTTTGCTGCCCACAATTCTTAGATAGGTGGTACCGCTGGTGCCATCAACAAAATTACAGCGCAGCGAAAGGTTAAATCCGGGATGCTCTTTGGCATCAGGATAATTAAATGTTCCCAGCAAAACATCGGGTACTTCCCTTCCGTCTTTCCAATACCGAAGGCCTCCCAAAGCACTAATGGTATCAGGGCCTTTAGAATTGGTAATAAAATGTAAGCTAGAAAACAGGTGTACAAAGAGGTCTCCTGACATTCCGGTTCCGTAATCCAAATAATTGCGCCACCTAAAGAATCGAAGCGGGTCAAAAGGGCGTTGTTTGGTATTTGAAATATACCGTTTCCAATTTACCGTTTTTTCTGAAGCATCTTTAGGGATAGCATATTGCCAAGCTCCGGTAGGCGAATGCCGTGCCCAAAACCCTTCGGCATAATTAATATCGCCAATGGCTCCGGCAGCTAATAATTCTTTGGCTTTTTCATTTCCTAACGAAGATAGGCCTTGGCTGCCCACCATAAATATTTTTCCTGATTTTTTCCAAGCATTGATTAATTGATGGCCTTCGTCAATACTATGAACCATAGGTTTTTCGCAATACACATGTTTTCCTGCATTTAGGGCATCGATAGAAATTTGTTTGTGCCAATGATCGGGTGTTCCGATAATGACTACATCAATATCTTTTCTACGCAGGATATCTTTATAATTATCGGTGGTAAAAAGTGTACTGCCAAAGGCTTTTTTTGCTTGCTGGAGCCTTCCTGAATACAAATCGCAAACGGCTACTAAATTAACTCCTTCATGCCGTAAGGCAGTTTTTATATCTTGCGTACCCATCCCGCCGGCACCTATCAAGGCATAATTTAATTGTTTTTTGCCTGACAACCGGTGGTTTCGTTTTAGAATCTGAAATGGCACCGAAGGTTTTGATGCTGCGGCAGGTATAGACAACAGCCCCAATCCGGCCAGTCCGGCTTTTTTAATAAATGTTCTTCTATTCTTATCGCTCATAATGGTAAGGTTATAATTCTTCTAAATAAATATTTCGCCATCGTACTTTTATGCCACCTCCGTCATGTATTTGCAGCACTACAGCACCTTCGCCTTTGCCTATTTTAGCATCGGTAATGTGTACCATTTCAACACCGTTCAGCCAAGTAGTAACCGTGGGGCCTTCAACTTTTATTTTGAGTTGGTTCCAATCTCCCATTTTTAGGGTTTTCTCTTTTTCAGGACCGGGTTTAATGAGCCATCCTCTGCCATACGATTCGTAAATTCCACCGGTATGCTTTTCGGGAGGAGCCACTTCAACTTGCCATCCGTTAACTTTTATACCTTCTACGGTAGACCTAAAAAAAACGCCGCTGTTTCCGTCGGCCTCTTGTTTAAATTCAAGCGTCAGTATAAAATTCTTATAGTGTTTTTCTGTTCCTAAATAACCGTAATGTGCATCCGGGCCGCTTTCACAAACGAGTTCGTTATTCTCTACATACCATTTTTCTGTTCCGTAAATTTTCCATCCGTCTAAATTTTTTCCGTTAAAAAGAGAAATTTTTTGAGATGAACACGATAGTGATACCATTAAAATAACAAGTAAAGACAGGCTATAATGGAATGAAGGGTTTTTTCGAAATTTTTGCTTTTTAATCGTTTTAAACATGATTCTCTAAAATTGAAATAATTTATAGTATGCTGAATTACAGTTATTAATAATACAAATTAATCAGATAGCCGCTAAATTATTTCTGCGAATGACGCCGAATCAACTCTCAAAAGGTAGTTTGAGGCGACTAAGTAATTAAACAATAGCCACAAATCATTATCATTCAAATTTAGTATCTTTCCCTTTCAAAATTACTTACTAATAGCAAGTGCAAACATCACTATGAAAAACAATTCTCACGGCCTAAAAAATATCTCAACAATTGTTTTAAACAAACTATGTGCTTATTTGGAAATCAGCCAACAAGGGAAAGAAAAAACACTCATTCAAAAACCCGCCGAAGAAATTGCCGAGCTCCTTCAACTGGAAAAATGGGTGAAAGAAGGTGGGCTTGACCCTGTTTCTACTAATCTTTTTATGGATGCTTATTTAGCAAATTCGCAACATCTGCATCACCCTCATTATATGGGCCATCAGGTGGCAGTACCACATGTAGCTTCGGGAATTGCCGATTTTATCCACGGGGTTATCAATAATCCGATGGCTATTTATGAAATGGGGCCTTCGGCAGCGGTAATTGAACGTTTTTTAATCAATTGGATGCTTGAAAAAGTAGGCTGGTTTAAAGGCACTCATCTCAGTGATTTTCGCAATTTAAAAAATAATGGCGGTGGAGTATTAACACATGGCGGCTCACTGGCAAATTTAACAGCATTATCTGCTGCCCGTGCGGCTATTGCACCTGAGGCTTGGATAAATGGCACTCCGGATGATTTGGTGGTTTTAGCCCCCGAAGAAGCGCATTATTCTATCGCCCGTTCTATTTCTATCATGGGTATGGGACAAAATGCTGTTATTTCTGTTCCGGTAAACACCTTAAAAGTAATGAAGCCCGAGGCCTTATTGCCGTTATATCGAAAAATAAAAGCCGACGGAAAAAAAATCATGGCCGTAGTAGCCAATGCCTGTACTACGGCAACCGGGTTATACGACCCGCTAGATGAAATTGGCCATTTTTGTGAAGAAAACAATTTATGGTTTCATGTGGATGGTGCCCACGGTGCCAGTGCCTTGGTTTCTAATACAAAAAAACACCTGTTAAAAGGCATAGAACGGGCAGATTCACTAATTTGGGATGCTCATAAAATGTTGCGGGCTTCTTCGCTTTGTGCGGCAGTTTTATTTAAAGACCGTAAAAATATGGAAAGGGCCTTTCAACAAAAAGGAAGCTATATTTTTCATGAAAAAGAAGAAATAGGTTTTGATACCTTGCCCTATACGGTTGAATGTACCAAAGCTGCTTTAGGAACCAAATTATTTTGGGTATTGGCTGCCGAAGGTGAAAAAGGAATTGCCAATTATATTGACAACACCTACAATCACACTCATAAATTTTATCAACTCATTCAGCAACATCCTGACTTTACTTGCCTTTGCGAACCTGAAACTAATATTTTATGTTTTCAACACACCAAATTCAGAACGGATAACGATTTTCAATTAGCCATCCGTAATGAACTTATCCATAAGGGAAATTTTTATATTACCTCTACCGAGCTCAACGGCGTTCGGTATTTACGGCTAACCATTATGAATAACCTCACCAAAGAAAGCCATATCAAAGCATTGCTCGATGAAATTATTGAAGTTGCTAAAAGCCTAACACCGTAAACCTAACATTATGAAATTAAGACAACTCTTATTTATTTGTACAATCACTTTAGCAAGTAGTACCGTTTACAGTCAGTTAAAAACTCCTTTTTCAAGGATGGATGTTTTTGAATTAGAATGGGCTCAAAATCCTGAAATTTCACCTGATGGCCGTTGGATTGTTTACCAACGCCGCGGTATGGATGTTATGAACGATAAAAAACAATCAAGGCTCTGGCTGTTGAGTAGTGATGGAAAAAATCATACAATATTAACCGGCCGAGATGCCAATGAATCCAATCCTGTTTGGTCTCCTGACGGCACTCGAATTGCCTTTATAAGCGGCACAAAAAATGGTTCCGAAATTTTTATGTATTGGCTAGGTACGGGCAAAACAGCACGATTGACACAATTGCCGAAATCTCCGGGTAAATTGGCATGGTCTCCGGATGGCACTCAATTAGCATTTACCATGAAAGTTGATAGCAAACCGGCAACACTGGTACAGCCTCCTAAAAAGCCGGCAGGTGCCAAATGGGCAACACCTCCACGAGTAACCACTCGCTTAAAATATGAAGCTGACGGCTCGGGATATATATCCCCCGGTTTTACTCATTTGTTTATCATTTCTGCCGAAGGCGGTACTGCCCGGCAAGTTTCGAGTGGAAATTTTAATTTTGGAAACCCTCATTGGGCTGCCAATGGCAAATCATTATTTTTTAGTGCAAATCTCAATGCCGATTGGGAATATCAAACCCGAAATTCAGAAATTTATTTTATCAATATTGAGGATGGAAAAATAACTGCCCTTACCGATAGAAAAGGGCCTGATTACGGTCTCGTCATTTCGCCTAACGGAAAACAAATTGCTTATTTGGGATATGACGATAAAGTTCAAACATATCAGGTGAATGCTATTTATTTAATGAATAGTGACGGTTCGGGCAACGAAAAAATCAACACAAATTTAGACCGTGGAAAATCAAATTTACAATGGAGTCCTGATGGAAAAGGACTTTATTTTCAATATGACGATAAAGGCAATACCAAAATTGGCTATACTACCTTCTCAGGAAAAACAAGCCTAGTGGCCCATAATGTAGGAGGTACTTCTATAGGGCGGCCTTATGG
>DRQI01000121.1 GCA_011330545.1 Flavobacteriia bacterium | reverse complement strand
ATTTTTCTAAGGGCATCAATATCCATTTTTTCTACCGGAGCCTCGCTAAATTGCGGGAGTGGGGTAGTATACACTTTTGCCAAGGCTTTTCCGAAAAGCACCTCATCGTCAAAAGCAATATTTCCTTTTGAAATAAAATCGGCAATTTCATCGGTAGCATTTACTACCGAAGGCAAAATGGCATAAATGGGCTTTGTTGCTGTTTTTATGCTGTGGCTCAATACTTCGTATGCTTCGTATACAGGTGACAATCCCGGACTGCCAAAAATAACAACAATAGCATCAATGGTATCAAATTGATATTCGCAGTACTCTAAAATAGTTTCTAGCTGTTGGGCGGTACCGGTTGCCAGAAAATCGATAGGATTTGCCACAGAAGAGCCGTCGTACAATTGGCCTAACAACTGTTGGCTCTTTTTTCCTTTCAGTGATGGCACTTTCATTCCGTTTTTCGATAAAATATCGGTCAACATTACTGCCGGGCCACCGGCATGGGTTACGATGGCGATAGCATTGCCCTTGGCTTTTTGTTGGCATAAAATTCCGGCTACGGTAATCAATTCATTCCTTCCGTTACAGGAAATAATCCCAGCCTTTTTAAAAAGCGCTTCTACAAAAATAGTTGCTGTTGCCATGGCTCCTGTATGCGAAGATGCCGCTCGGTTTCCTGCTTCAGAACTTCCGGCTTTTATGGCGGCAATTTTACATCCTTTGTGCACTAATGAAATGGCGTGTTTTAAGAATTTAACAGGATTTTTAAGGCTTTCGATATATAATATTTTTACGGTAGAGCTTTCTTCCTTGTCAAAAGTTTCGTCAAAATATTCCAAGACCTCTTCAACACCTATTTGGGCACTGTTTCCAACCGTATACACACTCGAAAATGTCAAGCCGATGCGTTGGGCGGCCTCCATAATAAAAACAGCCGTTGCCCCCGAACCCGATATAAAATCGACACCTTTTTTGTGTAATGTTGGAATGGGCGTTGTAAATACGCCGGTATAATGTGTGTTGAGCAAACCGATATTATTGGGGCCTAGCAAACTGCCTCCGGCCTGATTGATTACATTGACAATCTCTTGCTCTATTGCGGCGCCTTGCTCGTCTTTTTCGCTAAATCCGGCAGAAAAAATAATAAAGCCTTTGGTATTTTTTTGTTCGGTTAAAGTTTTTACCGTTTCTAGAATAAACCTTGCTGCAATGGCAATAATCGCTAAATCTACAGTGGGGATAGTACCGATATCACGATACGATTGAAGGCCTTGAACCCTATCTTTTTTAGGATTGACAACAAATAATTCGCCACTGAATTTATGGTCGATGAGGTTTTTTAATACGCGGCCTCCCGGACTGTGGATATTGTCAGAACCTCCGATAACAACGATACTTTTAGGCTCAATTAAATTTTTATGTATTACCATTTGGGTAGGTTTCAAAATTATGTTGCCACTTGAAAATTACATTGGCCTAATGGTGTGTATCGATTGTTGAATTTTCAACATCCAAATATTCTTTAGCTATCTTTTTGCCTGTTTGGTAGGCTTCAATATTTAACTTAAGAATCCGTTCACTCTTTTGCAAAAACAGCTTTTTTATAGCTTTAAGGATGCTTTCTTCCGATAGCGGAATCAAGGATGAAGCCGCCCCGAGCAATACCATATTTGCCGCTTTTGAATTCCCTAGTTTTTTGGCAATCTCAGTGGCATTGATAATGATATTGTTAGGATATGACCTTATCTGTTTGTACAAGTCTTCTTTTTCAGGATAATCGGTTGTATTTATAAAAGGATGCGCATCAGTAACCAGCCATCCTTTATTTTTTAAATACGGAATATACCGCAATAATTCCATAGGTTCTACCGATAGTATCAAATCGGCTTTTCCAATAGGAATCAAATCCGAATAAATTTCACTGTCAGAAATCCTCACATGCGATTCTACGGCACCACCCCGTTGGCTCATGCCGTGTATTTCAGACTGTTTTACAAATAAGTTTTCGTTTAAGGCAGCTGTATCCAATACGGCTGCAATGGTTAAAATACCTTGTCCGCCAACACCCGATAAAATAATATTTGTGTTCATAGTAACCTTTTTTAGTTTAACGAGGCAATTTTTAGTTTAATTTCTTCTTTTTTATCCCGTGACAACCGTACACAAGGCCGTTGCGAAATAATTACCGAAACACCTTTGTATTGAAGTTCGGTACGCAATACCGAAACATTTTTATCGTGGTTTTTCTTTAACGGAACAATTGTTTTTAAATGTTCAGGATCCACTCCAATACCTAAACAGATACTTTTTAGCCTACCCACAGCGGTTGAGTCTTGTGCCCCCGTCATGGCAATGGCAGAATTGTCAGAAATAATAATGGTAATTGGCGTATTTTCATATACGGCATCCAACAAGCCTGTCATCCCCGAATGGGTAAAAGTTGAATCGCCAATGATGGCAATGACATTTTCTAATCCGGCATCAGCAGCACCTTTTGCCATGGTAATAGAAGCGCCCATATCAATTAAAGTATTGATGGTATTTAACGGAGGCAGTGCCCCTAAAGCATAACAGCCAATATCGCCAAACACTTTTTTAGTGCCAATTTCAGGAACCAGTTCATTGATGGCATTGAATAAATCGGTATGCCCGCAGCCTTCACAAAGTTGTGGGGGGCGGCTTGTAACAATTTCGGGTAT
>DRQI01000120.1 GCA_011330545.1 Flavobacteriia bacterium | reverse complement strand
CATCGCCTTTTTTTACCAGTACTTTATACAGCAATCCTTGTAATGGTGCCCCTACTTGATTGTGATCTTCGGTATCGGCCTTGATATGTTCTTCTTTTTTAATATCCAAGGCACTGTCTTTTACCTCTACATACCTGTTTTCGCCGTTAACTTTAAAAAATACCAAGCGTATTCCGTCTTCATTGGGGCTGCTTACCGAAAGTAATTTTACTACGATTGTTTTGCCGGGTTCTAATTCTATCAACGCCTCTTCACGGCGTTTCATTCCGTAAAAGAAATTTTTAGTTGGCAGAATTCCTAAATTCCCGTATTTTTTATATTGTTCGTGGGCTTGTTCAAAAACACGCGGGTACAAACTATACGATAAAAAATCTTCAAATTCTATATCTCTGGTAAACCCTTTTTGGTATTTTTTTCTGAACTTTTCAAATTCTACTTCAAAATCTATAGGTTTTAAATGGGCATTGGGGCGATTTTTATAGGGTTTGATATTTTTTAGGACAATCTTTTGTAATTTCTTCGGAAATCCTCCTACGGGTTGCCCTAAATCGCCTTTAAAAAAGTCAATAACCGAATCGGGGAATGAAATTTCGTCACCCCGTTCCATAATTTCTTCGGGTGTCAAATCGTTTGTCACCATAAAAATAGCCATATCACCGACTACTTTTGAGCTGGGGGTAACTTTTATCAAATTGCCAAACATTGTATTTACTTGGGCATACATTTTTTTTACTTCGTCAAAACGGTGTCCTAATCCTAAGGCCGTGGCTTGTGGCCGTAAATTGGAATATTGCCCACCGGGAATTTCATGTTGAAAAACTTCTGCGGTTCCTGATTTTAATCCCGATTCAAAAGGATAATACAACTCTCGGGTATCTTCCCAAAAATTAGAAAACTGATTTAAGGTATCGATATCAAATTTGTGCTCCCGCTGTTGGTATTTCATCATCTCCACAACGGCATTGAAATTGGGTTGCGAGGTCAATCCTGACAATCCGCCCAACGCAACATCAACCACATCTACTCCCGCTTCAATAGCTTTTAAATAGGTTGCCGACTGCAACGATGATGTATCATGGGTATGTAAATGTATCGGTAGTTTTACTGTATCTTTTAAGGCATTGACCAATTCTGTGGCGGCATAGGGTTTTAGCAATCCCGCCATATCTTTGATGGCAATGAGGTGGGCGCCGGCATTTTCTAAGTCTTTGGCCAGTTGTGTATAATACGCCAAATTGTATTTGGTTTGGCCGGTATCTAAAATATCGCCGGTATAACTGATGGCTGCTTCGGCAAGGCCACCGGTTTTATTCCGTACATAACGCATGCTGGGTTCCATGGCTTTTACCCAATTTAGCGAGTCGAAAATTCTGAAAATATCAATGCCATTCTCCCAAGATTTTTCTACAAAACGCTCTATCAAATTATCGGGATAGGCTTTATACCCAACACCATTTGAACCTCTTAGCAGCATTTGAAATAAGATATTGGGCATGGCTTTGCGGAGTTCGCGCAAGCGTGTCCACGGACTTTCGTGTAAAAAACGCAAACACACGTCAAAGGTAGCGCCTCCCCACATTTCAACACTAAAGGTATTGGCATGGTTTTTTGCAAAACTTTCAGCTACGCGCAGCATATCATAGGTACGCATTCGCGTTGCCAGTAACGATTGGTGTGCATCGCGAAAAGTGGTGTCTGTATACTGGATTTTCTTTTCTTTTAATAACCAATCACAAAACTTTTCGGGGCCTAGTTCTGTAAGCAAATCTTTGGTACCTTTAGGATATGGAGCCGCATGGTTATATCTGGGAACCTTAGCATTTCTAAATACTTTTTCATCGTCTTTAAACTTTATATCGGGATTGCCATTTACCACAATTTCTGCCAAATAGGCAATGGCTTTCGAGGTACGGTCTTGTGATTGTTTTATTTTAAATAGCGAAGGGGTTTGTTGGATGAAATTAACAGTAGCTTTTCCGTTGATAAAGGTTTTATGCTGAATGACATTTTGTAAAAAGTGAATATTGGTCTTTACGCCCCTGATACGAAATTCTTTGAGTGCCCGTACCATTTTACGGACGGCACCGTCTAAGGTTCTTCCGTGGGCAGAAACTTTTACGAGCATCGAATCAAAAAACGGACTCACACTATAGGCCTGATAAATACTGCCGGCATCTAACCGAATACCCATGCCTGACGCACTTCTGTAAGTGGTAATGGTACCGTAATCGGGTGTAAAATTATTTTCGGGGTCTTCGGTAGTAAGCCTGCATTGCAATGCAAAACCATAGGTAGCCAATGAATCTTGATCGTAAATTTTTATTTGTTTGCTAGAGAGTTTATAACCGCCTGCAACAAATAATTGCGTTTTTACCAAATCTATGCCGGTCACCATTTCGGTAACGGTATGTTCTACTTGAATACGCGGATTTACTTCAATAAAATAAGCATTGTCTTCTTTATCGATTAAGAATTCTACGGTACCGATATTGTTATAAGTAACTTGGGTGGCTATGGCCACAGCGTATTTGTATAAATCTTGCTTTACTTTTTCGGAGACATTGTATGACGGTGCTATTTCTACTACTTTTTGGTGGCGGCGTTGTACGGAACAATCTCTTTCAAAGAGATGGCGTATGTTGCCATGGTTATCAGCCACTATTTGTACTTCTATATGTTTGGGGTCTTCAACATATTTTTCTAAAAACATAGTATCATCACCAAAAGCATTGAGTGACTCGTTACGTGCCGAATCAAAATGCGATTGCAAGTCATCGGCATTTCTCACAATACGCATTCCCCTACCCCCACCTCCTGAGGCGGCTTTTAGCATCAGCGGATAGCCGATGCGCCCGGCTTCCGACAAGGCTATTTTTAGGGATGTTAATTTTTTCTTATTGCCTTCAATGACCGGAACATTACATTTCAAAGCCATTTTTTTAGCGGTTATTTTATCGCCTAAAGCGTCCATTACCTCAGGGCTGGGGCCTACAAAAACAATGTCGTTTGCGGCACAGGCACGGGCAAAATCTGAATTTTCTGACAGAAATCCGTAACCGGGATGTATGGCATCTACCTTTTTTTCTTTGGCTAAATTGATAATCTCATCAATATCTAAATAGGGCTTTAGCGGTTGGTTGTCTTCACCTACCTGATACGATTCATCTGCCTTATACCGATGTTGCGAATACCTGTCTTCATAGGTATAAATGGCTACTGTTGCAATATTCAATTCGGTACAGGCCCTTAAAATTCGTATGGCTATTTCGCCTCTGTTGGCAACGAGTACTTTTTTAATCTTCATCGGTGTATTTTTTGGTTTTAAATGGCAAATGTAAGGTTCAAATACCTACTTGTAAAGCATCCTATGGGTTTCTTTATAAAAATTGTGAAATTGCTAATTTATGATATACGGATTTTCATTTTTATAATTTCTAATGATAAAATCTAAGGCACTTTTTAAAATGGCACCCATATTTTGAGACCTCTTAAAATTGATATCTCCGGTCAATTCAAACAATCCTGATTTTAACTGTTTGATTTTAGCCGGCGTTGAAATCGTATCGTTACACATACAATGCAAGAGGCCATCAAGGCGGTCTTGTGCCCGTGATGCCCTTTTTGCCAATAATGAGCGTTCTTCTTTTTTATATTGCTCAATAGATTCTTCATGGAGTACTTGTAAGGTCATCTCTACCAATTCATTATTTTCTTTTAAGAATTGGGGTTTGTATACTTTCGGATTTCCTTCAAAACTCTGTTGGTCAAAATCTATGGCGCGAATTCGATACTCTATCCTATCAAAATCATGTGTCAATACCATCACAAAATTATAGGAGCGCATATCTCCTAGCAAACGGACAAAACAACGTTCATTAAATTTTACAAATTCTTTGGCGATAGCACTTTTATCGCGCTCTGAACACTTTTTCAAATCGCTTTCAATAAAACTATCACCGGGGATACCCGAAATATGTTCTTCTATCAAGGTATCTTTATGAATTAAAAAATTAATGTGATTGGGTGATAGCAGGTGCTCTAACTCTAAGCCATAGACTCTCGAAGCATCTGCTTTTTTGATATACAAAAAAATATAATTGTCATTCAATATATTACGCACCTTAATACGAAAGGGCTTCGAATTGCCAAAAGTACAAAAATCAATACTGTCTATATTCAAATACGGAAGTATAGAGTCGCTGCCGTCAGCATGTAAAATGGTATAGATTTTTTTTAAACTCAGTTCTATTTCTTCGCGTTCGTGTTCGGCAAAATAGGTACTCAGCCACAACGTATCGTTACCTTCTTTATCATAAATTTCTACGGCTCCCTGAAAGCGTAATAAATCGTCATAATAAATGGGTATCTTTATGTTTCTGCCCTGTTCTGTTAAATAGTCTGACAACAACTCGGTTATTGGAAAGGCCGGTTTTTTTTTGGATATTAACTTTTCATTCATGCTTAAAAGATACGTTCTACAAAATAATGTCTTAAGGCGGGTTCTAAAAAACAAAGATAAGGAATAACCTGTCAAACGGCAGGCTGGGATGTGAAGCAATTTTTTTTAGAATAGCTAGAATGATTTTGCGTATAAAAAAAATGGCGTACTCATTAGATTAAAGTGTATTCTAAAATATATTTCACAGTTTAACGTTAAAAGCATAACCCCAAACAAAATTAACCCAATATGAAAATATCACCTGCTATAAAATTTCTTATTGTTGTATTCATTATGGTAGCAACGAGCTTATATGCTCAAGAGGATACTGAAAAAATTCCTGACGGATTTGTAAATGTTAAAACCATCATCCCAAAATTAAAATTAGACTTACGGTATTATGGCTCTAATAACTTTGTAGGAGAGCCTATTGACGGCTATGAAAAACCTACATGTATTTTAACTAAAGAAGCCGCAGAAGCACTTAAAAAAGTACAAGAAGAATTTGAACGCTTAGGCTTTGGATTGCTCGTCTATGATGCTTATAGGCCTCAACGAGCCGTCAATGAATTTGTAAAATGGGCCAAAGATTCTACTAATACGAGGATGAAAGAGCAATTTTACCCCAACGTTGCTAAAAAAGATTTGTTTACTAAAGGTTATATTGCTTCAAAATCTGGGCATAGTAGGGGTAGCACCATTGATGTGACTATTGTTTCTTTGAGAACAGGCCATATTTTAGACCTCGGTGGCCCTTATGATTTTTTTGACAAACGTTCATGGGTAAGTTTTAAAAATATTACCAAAAACCAACGTGCCATACGATTGATGTTACAACGCCGTATGGTAAAACACGGCTTTAAGCCTTATGATAAAGAATGGTGGCATTTTACGTTGGCAAAAGAGCCTTATCCTGATACTTATTTTGATTTTCCGGTAAAATAAAAACCACCTCACGCAAAGGAGGTGGCCATTACTGATAGTTGTTTTTATTCGCCTTGATCTAATTTTTTTGTTAGGTTAAACCCGATAAACAATCCTATGCCTGCCATTAAGAAAATGGTTCCGGGATAGGCAACACCGGGTTCTACCCCTAAATTATAGTGGAGAAATGCGGCTAGGTAGATACCAATACCGATGCCCATTAACAGCAATGAGAGGTTTGCTATAAATATTTTCCATATCGGCGCGGCATGTGGCGGCCTGCCCCGCATAAAAATACTGGCATCAGCGCCCTTTTCTATCAGCGCCAAGCGCTCTTTATTACGCGTTGAAAAAAACAGGTAAAAAACCCCGAAAATTAACCCAAACATGATGGGGAATATAATTATTTCTGAATACATAATTGATAATTTAAAATTTTGTAAATTGAATGCGTTTGTTTCTTATGACGACACGCATTACATGATGGTTACATCTTTTCAATTAAATATTTCGCATCAAACTGTAACCGGGCAGCCTTCTTTGCAGTCAAAGCAACAAATGACTGCCCAAAAAGACCAAGAAGACATAGCAAATACCCTTTTAGGTGATATGAATGCCTTTTCGCAATTGATAGATAGGCATAAAAACCTTGTTTTTACTTTGTCATTACAAATGCTCAAAAATAAGGAGGAAGCTGAAGAAGCCGCTCAAGACACGTTTTTGAAAGTTTATAAATCTCTAAAAAAGTTTAAAGGCGGTTCAAAATTTTCTACATGGCTTTACAGGATAACGTACAATACGTGTTTAGACCGGTTGAAAAAAAATAAACGCCGCCAACAAACGGTTGCTATTGATACCGTTACCATTCATAAAATACAACTACTCAATACTGTTTTAGATACTTTAGAGCAACAAGAACGCAAAGAAATCATACAACACTGCTTGCAGTTATTGCCGGCAAGTGACAGTTTTTTAATCACACTCTATTATTTTGAAGAGTTATCGCTAGAAGAAATGGCAGCAATTGTCAGGTATACTCCCAATACCATAAAAGTAAAACTCTTTAGATGTAGAAAGCGGTTAATGGCCATTTTACAAAAGAAATTAGAACCTGAATTACTTGAAAGTTATGAATCAAAAAACAGATAAACAGATTGACAGTTTGCTAAAGAACGTCTTTACCGAAAGTGAACTAAACAACCCTTCAGCGGACTTTACCTCTGCTGTTATTTCAAAGATTACGGGCGAAAATGAACTTACCGCTTACCGCCCGCTTATTTCAAAAAGAGCTTGGGCTTTAGTAGTTACGGTATTGATAGGAATGGCTGCATTTGTTCCGATAGCCAATGTTACCTTTAAAAAAGGATGGTTAGATACATTGGGAATCAGTTTTCTTTCAAATATCGAACTTAACGGGTTGCTTCCTGCATATTCATTTTCTGACAGTACGCTGTATGGCTTGCTAGTGTTAACAATCATGATATTTGTGCAAATACCTATTCTTAAACACTATTCTGACAAACGTATTGATATTTCATAATGAATATCTATACTTTAGTACAAGTACACTTCGTACCTTCAGAGATAATGTGTTTGATAAGATTAGTAACCATTTGAAAAACCGTTTCTCTGAGTATGTAATGATTACCGGTGTTGTGTGATAGCTTTTTTACTTTTTAGCGTTTTATTTATTATTTCAGTTTTTTCGCAATTTCTATCATTATCTTTCCTTCTCAAAATTCAAATTTTAGTTGCGTGACAAAATCTTGAGCTTGCAGATGTTTATAATACACATTATTACCCAACTTTTTTTATCATTTCATTTATCCGATTTTCCGCTTCTGCTTTTGAGATTCCGAAATAATAATCCCTAACAAACTGATGGTCAAAATTTTGATGCGGAAAAATTTCTGGCCTGTCATTTCCTGTTTTCGTTATTACATCACAAGGAATGGACATTGTGTTTTCGTATTTAGGAATATTATTACAGAGATATCCAAAATATCTCGTTTCGTAATTCGGATTGTCAAAATTCTCATTATAATCCTGATAACTTTTTTCGCTCAAGGAAACCCAAAGCCCATATTCTAAAGTTTCACATGCGTCATTTAACTTTTGAGTTAGCGTTACTCTTATAAATCGGTCAATTTGGTCTTGGTAATGAATCTCGCAAAAGTCTGAATCTAACTTTCCAAGTTCTTTTTTTTCTTGGTCAGTAAGACAGTTGTAATTTGAAGGTGATTTAAATGCTAAAGCCGGCCATTCTGAATGGATTTTTCCACATTCAGCGCATTTAAATTCAATTGTTTTATTTTTCTTTTTTTTCCAGAACATAAAATGTTACACTTTATCTCGAATTCAGGGGGCGGTGTTTTGTACGGGCTTTTCTCATGTGATTAGACTCAACATTAGTAAATAAGAGGTGTTGTTTTGACTTTCAGGCAACTTCTCTTTTTAAATTTTCTAAAATTCTGTATATAATTTTAAAAAAGAAAAGCTTTTAGATAGCTTAGAATTTCCGTTCTAAAAACAACTATTTAAAATTTTACAACTTTGGTAAATTTCTAAACCACAATAAGTTACACGCTTTGTTGTGTGTGGTTCTTTATTTTATTTTCAATCTGTTTTAGAATAGAAATAAACTTTTCAAGTTGTTCAATGTCATTAATTCCATACGCCGGTGTTAATACAATTCGATTAGTTGGTTTCTCTCGTGTTCCTATGTAAATTTTTTCATTTGTTATGCTCTTTGCGAACAGTTTATCAGATGCAAGTTGTTTTAGCAAATCTATATTTCCATCAAACCAAAATTGTTTTCTAATCGGATTTGGTATAAATTCTCTCCTTTTAGGTAGCACAAGATCCAAAAAATAATACCATAAACCTTTCGGGGAAATGTCTAGTTTTGTCTCGTAAAATTTATCTAAGTGCAACGTAATTCGAAAAGGTTCATTAACTTGCATTGCGCCTCCAACTTCATTCAAGTTAATACTGATTTTTGTTCCGTCAACTTCTATTATTCCGTTTTTTGGTTGATAAATATATTTTCCTATAGGACTATTCACGCTTTTAGACAAATCCTCTGAATATTTTCCGTTATACTTTTCTGTCAGTTCTTGGATAATGTTCATTTGGAGGGAGTCTCTTAAATTACACACAACGGCTACTTATATGGTTAGTGGCTTGATAAAATTACTGCATTTTTAGTACTATCTGCCAAATACCGTATATTTGTTGTTGTAAAATGTTATTATTTTATTCCGAATGGTTTGGACTCTAATTTTTTCAGCCAATCTTTTCCATATTTTTTATTTAAATAATCAGAAATCATTTGATTATTTTCAGTCGCTCTTTTAAAAGACAAAGGGTCAATTACACAATTCTCTTTTAT
>DRQI01000119.1 GCA_011330545.1 Flavobacteriia bacterium | reverse complement strand
TGATAATTTTATCGCCGTCTACCGAAATATTTACCATCGGAAACTTTTTAATAGTAGCCGCTACGGCTTGCATAAAAATGGGTGTATAGGTAATTTTTTCACCTTCACGTTGTACGAATGCTTCTTTTACCTTATCACGCCATTTTACAATATTGGTTACGTCTATTTCTATAAACGACTGTACATGTGCCGAAGTTTGTACAGATTCTACCATATATTTCGCAATGAGTTTTCCCATACGGCTCATTTCAATAATCTCATCTTCTCCATTGACAGAGACTGGGATGGCCGGTTGTATTTTTTCAGCTTTCTGGCTTGCAACCTCGGCTTTCGGGGTAGCGGTTTCTACTGTTTTTGGTGCAGCTCCCCTATTTTCAATATATGCTAAAATATCGTTTTTGGTAACTCTATTGTCTTTACCGGTACCTATAATGGCTTCCAGTTCGTCCATAGAAATATTTTCTTTTTTGGCAATGGTTTTTACCAATGGCGAATAAAACCTTCCCGAAGGGGTATGCGATACAGATGCCATAGCTGTGGCGGCTTCTACAACAGGGGCTGTAGTAACCGCTTTTGTAACTGCCTTTTCTTCAATGTTAACCGGAGTTTCTAAGGCTGTTGTTTCTTCTGAAACCCCATTAGAATTTGTCTCTATAATAGCCAATGTTTGCCCTACAGCTACCACGTCATCTACCTCAAATAATTTTTCAACTAGCACACCTTCTACTTCACTGGGTACTTCTGAATCAACTTTATCGGTAGCTATTTCAACAATTGCCTCATCCAATTCTATCGCATCTCCTACTTCTTTTAACCATGCTGTAATTGTTGCTTCGGCAACACTTTCGCCCATTTTGGGCAATTTAAGTTCAAACTTAGCCATACCTTAAAATTGTATTAATCGTGCAAAGTTAAAAAATATGGCCTATTGTTTAACGATAAGCTATTATTAATTTAAAAATAAAAAAATGCATTTTTAACAATTTTATAATTTAACACTCGTAAATAACTGAAAATTAAATTTTTAATATTTTCTATAGCATAATTTTAACAATTTATAAATTTTCAAGCGAAATTTAATTTTGAATTCACCTCTTATGTAACAAAAATTACTCCCTTGTGTAACAAATATTTCCTTTCATTTAAAAAAATTTTTGTAAAAAAATTGTTAAAATATGTTAACTTATTGATTATCTGAATATTACTTTTTTTCAAAAGATGACTTAAGTCATAAATCCTGCTTTTTTCTGTCCTTAATTTTAGGGTAAGATTAAAATTAAATAAATATCTACTATTATGAAGACACAAAAAGTAAGTTTGGTATTCGCAGTATTATTTCTAATTATATTAGTAAACTGCACACATGATGATGCTCCTACAATTACTCCGATAGATCCGGGGGTTGGACAAAGTTCAGATGTTTTGTTGGTCAAAAGATTTTCAACAACACCTGTTTTCGATGGAGAAATAGATGACGTTTGGGAAGAAGCTAGGCCTCTTATCAACAAAGCTACTGTTTCTTCAGCCGGTGATAGAATTATTCCGTTAAACAGTTCTAGCAATGGAGACGCCTCTGTTGAACCTAAAGATTTAATGGACCCTTATACAGGAGAAGTTTATAAATACAAATTGCGCGGTGGCCACGACGGAGAATTTCTCTATCTTTTATTTGAATGGGAAGATGAAGCCGATAGTAGAGATCGACAATCTTGGTATTTTAATGCTACTACCAGCAAATGGCAACAAGAAAATAAATATGCCAATCATAAAAATGATAAGTTTTATGAAGACAAGTTTGCTATGATGTTCCCTATTAAAGTAAACGGCAGTTTCCCTGAAGGCTTTGCCGGAGGAACTTGTACAGTAACTTGCCATACAGGATTGATAAATCCGCAACCAGGACAAAAAACTACCAGACACTATATGAGTAATACCGGTGAATTGGCTGATTTATGGCACTGGAAACGCGATAGGAACGAATTATCTCAATCTGTAGATGACGGATACGTGAGAGATGCTGATGGTAAAGAAGGGACTGCTGCTGCCAACGGGCGAAAAGCTGATGAAGGTATTGGTATGTATAGCACTTCTATGAAGTTTACAGATGGTGCTACCGGTTTTAGCGGGCCCAAATACGTAATCAAAAATAGAGACTACTATTATTGGATAACACAGGCCGAAATTGACAATGGAACCGCAGTTGCCGTTACCGGTGTTGCAGCCAATGGTGTATTGACCTTAGCAGACGGCTCAACTCTTGACCCTAACGGCGACCCTGACTATTTCCAAGGTTTCGGTAGTAAAAGAATGCCAAGTATCATCATCAATCCGGGTGGTGCAGGAAACGACCACAGGTCAGAAACTCAAGTAAGGGCCAAACATGTAGGCTCCGGTTGGCAATTGGAAATTAAAAGAAAATTAAATACAGGAGACCCTAATGATGCTGTATTTGTATTAGGTGAAGAGATTCCTTTCGGACTGGTTATTTTTAATAATGCTGCTATCGGGCATGCCCAGTCTAATTTCTTAACCATGAAATTTGAAAATTAGTTCTTGCCGCTAAAAGTGCAGGTAAAATTACTTGCACTTTTAGCCCTAACGCACGGGCTTTCAAATAAGATTTGAACATAAAACATCTTTGAGAAATTCAAAAAAATGAATACTCAATGTAAAATAACCCCTATAAATGTTTTGTGACTTTTAAAATAATAAACACAAACAAATGAAAAAAATATTTCAAAATATATTAATGGTAAGTATGAGTTTGTTTATGACCTCCTGTTATTATGACGCTTACAAAGAAGAAGTTGACATCATTGACCCCGGAACCAATATCTCTTACAAAGATGATATTATTCCTTTATGGAATCAATGTGTTGGATGCCATAACGGAAATCAACCACCAGATTTACGAGATGATGTTTCGTACAACGACTTGTTAAACGGATTTGTAGTTCCCGGTGATGCAGAGGCCAGTACCTTATATAAATCATTATTAGGAATTGACAATGTACCATTGATGCCTCCCGGCTCTCAATGGCCCGATTCTAAAATAGATTTAGTAAAAGCATGGATTGACCAAGGAGCTTTAAATAATTAACCTTTAAGAAAACAGACATGAAAAATTATAACTTATTACTTTACGTTTTTTTAGTAGTACCGATACTTGTCTTTTCTCAAGAAAAGGTTAAAGATTCTATTAAAAAAGATAAGCCACAACGCGCCGCTTTCGAAAGCTCTTATATTATTGACAATCCTACCAATGTGCTTCTCCATAAAAATGCTATGGAAGTACAGATGTCACACAGATTTGGTTTGATTAATGGAGGTACAAATGATTTAGCAGGGTTCTGGGCACCGTCAAATATTAGAATCGGTTTAGCCTACGGTATCCACGAAAGAGTTACCATCGGATTCGGAACCACAAAATTTGACCGCCTGCAAGATTTTAACTGGAAAGTGAGCCTGTTACGGCAAACCCGCTCAGATAAAATTCCTGTAAGTGTTTCTTATTACGGAAACTTTACCATTGATGCACGTAAGAAAAATCAAGGCCTTTTTGTAAATCTTGAAGACCGCTATTCTTACTTTAATCAATTGATTATTGCCCGCCGGTTTAATTCAAAATTATCATTACAAGTAGCACCGAGTATTTCTCATTATAATATTGTAAAAAATACTATGAGAAACGATATGGTAGCCATTGCCTTTGGCGGGCGTTATAAAATCAGCCCCCAAACTTCAATAATGATAGATTACAGCCAGCCGATTACCGAATTTTTAAAAGACAATCCGTCTCCCGGAATTAGTATGGGTTTTGAATTTTCAACCTCCGCCCATGCTTTTCAATTATTCATCACTAATTACAACGGTATTGTACCGCAAAAGAATTACATGTTTAATCAAAATGACGGGTTCGGTAGAGGCGAATTCAATCCTTTTGGAAAAGGCGGAGGCCAATTCCTTGTCGGATTTAATATTACGAGAATATATAATTTTTAAAAATAAGTCTAATGATGAAAAAACAGTAAACAAACATGTATTTCTATGTTTCTTTACTGTTTTTTTAGTTCAAACCCTAAAAACACAGTCAGATGAGAAAAGGAAAACCAATGTCAAGAAGAAATATTTTACCCATTTTAGGAAGTGGCCTCTTACTCCCTTTTTTAGGATTTGGCACTACTAACGATAGGGATACTTTCTCGGAAACCGCAACTGAAGACGAATTTAGCACTTTGTTAAAACCTGACGGCTCTACGGTAAGGGTTAAAAAAAGTACGGTTAGAAAATCAACCGTAATTCAAAAAAAACTTTCAAACACGTCATTTTTGAATTGGCTACATAAAAAGCATTGAGTGTAATGTAATATACTAATTATGGGAAAAAATAATAATTCTAGACGTACATTTCTTAGCAAAGGATTGAAAGTTGGCCTTATCACTGCCATTGGAGGTATTGGATTGTCAAAATTTGCTACTAAGCTAAATGCAAAAACAAAAAATGCCTCTGGTGATACAATGGAATTAATGACTACTGACGGTACCTTGATAGAAGTAGATTCATCAGAAGTTATTGAAGTAACACCTCCTGAAAATCAAGACAAAAAATACAATGTTAGAGAAGGTATTCCCAACCGAAAATTTGTAATGGTAATAGACTTGGCAAAATGTAAAAATGCCTTAAAATGCCAAAAAGCCTGTAACAAATACCATTATATTACCGGAGACAATGCTTGGCTAAAAGTATATAAAATGCAAGAGTCTGAAGATACGGCTCCGTATTGGATGCCAACTACTTGCCAACATTGTGACAAACCGGCTTGTGTTACCGTTTGCCCCGTAGATGCTACTTTTAAAAGAAAAGACGGCCTAGTTTTAATAGACAACCAACGCTGTATCGGTTGCCGTTTTTGTATGGCAGCCTGCCCCTACTCTACAAGGGTATTTAACTGGCAAGAACCTAAACAAGGCGAATTAAGTGAAATTACTATGGATATGGAACACGGTTCACCCGAATATGCCGGCATGCCAAGCATCAAAGGCACTGTTGATAAATGCGACTTTTGTCCACATGCCATAAAAAACGGCGAGCTTCCTCACTGTGTAACAGCCTGCCCTAATGGCGTATTTTATTTTGGCGATAAATATGAAGACACCGTTACCAATGGTGAAGAAACCGTACGGTTGAGCAAATTATTAACCGAGAAAGCCGGTTACAGGTTGTTGGAAAGCCTAGGCACAGAACCCAGTGTTTATTATTTGCCTCCGGTAGACAGATTGGTCAATTTTGAAGAAGGCTTGGCACAATATACAGAATTTCAATCTGTTGAAAAACCTGAATAATTATGAAAAATTACGAAACAATAACAAAAGATTTAGCACCTAAAAAATTTGGTACGTTAGGAGTACTATGGGTTAGTTTTTTAAGTATTGTCATCTTCGCAGGAGTTATTGCTTATATTGATCAAGTACGCAAAGGGCAAGTAGTTACCAATATGCGCGATTATGCACTTTGGGGAATTTACATTTCAAACTTTGTATTTTTCGTGGCCACAAGTTTTGTAGGCTCTGTTGCCGTTGCCATTTTAAGGTTGACCAACAATTCATGGAGGACACCGCTAGTTAGAATTGCCGAAATTATTGCAGTGGCGGCTATCGTTATGGCCGGCATTACCATTATGATCGATATGGCTCGCCCCGACAGGATTCTTAACCTTTTTATCCATGCACGGCTGCAATCGCCTATTACCTGGGATGTAATTATTATCCCTACCTATATCGTTATCAGCTTATTGTTATTATATTTTCCGTTATTGCCAGACTTGGCAATCCTCAAAGAATACTTTAAAGAGAAGAATCCGAAATTGAGTAAATGGTACGGTAAGTTATCACTCAACTGGACAGGCAGCAAAACGCAAAAAGCACTACAAGCAAAATCGATTAAAATTATTGCCGTACTGATAATTCCGGTTGGTATTCTCTTGCAAACCATCGATGCCTGGTTATTTTCAACCACCTA
>DRQI01000118.1 GCA_011330545.1 Flavobacteriia bacterium | reverse complement strand
GAACACCGATATGATTATTTAAGTTTCCTTTCGTTGCACATACCTTATAAGTAGTAGATAAAACGGCATTGATTAATTCTTTTGTGGTTGTTTTGCCATTGCTGCCGGTTAAGCCAATAATAGGTACTGTCAACTGTTTTCTGTGATATGTTGCCAACGTTTGTAATGTTGTCAACACATCATCTACAAGAATAATATTGGGTGATGTTTGATATACTTTTTCATCAACAATAGCATACGCAGCCCCCTTTTTTAAGGCCTCTTCAGCAAATTGATTGCCATTAAAATTAGCTCCTTTTAGGGCAAAAAACAAGCAACCTTGTGTAATCTTTCTGGTATCGGTAGAAACTTTATATGACTGCGTATAAAGTGTATATAGTTTTTCAATATTCATCTTGGGTTAAAACTAAAAAAAAACTCAATACAAATTGTATTGAGTTTTTAAAATTTTCAACTTTCTTTATTAGTTAGGCGTCTTTCTTCTTCTTTTCATTTGCATCGCTCCTAATTTATCGGTTGCACACCTAAAGCCAATGTAATTTGTAGCCATATATTGTGGCAGGTACCTACGTTGGGCGGGGTCTAACCAGTATTCTCTATCTCTCCAAGAACCTCCTTTATAGACTCTTGCTTCGTCACTTACTAAGGTGTTTCTCTTTTTAGTATCGTATTGTTGAATCCTCAATCCGCTTTCACCAATTTGTTTGGGTGTTTGAGGCGAATTATACATTCTAGGCTTCGCGCCGCCATCTTCAAAATCTTCTTCATCTTTATAATAATCTTTTGTTGAAGATAAGTCGCCGTCGCCAAAAGCAATATTATTCGCTTTTTCATAATTAGGCCTCATAAAGGCATCACGTTTTGTGATAGGGATATATTTGATACTTCCGGGTAAATCTTTAGGAACTATTCTACCATTGTCTAAGGTATCAAATTCTATACTGTTATAATCTACCACTACTACTTTGCCTTCTTCATCAATCATCGGTTTTTTAAATACATTACCTCTAAAGTAGTTAAAGTCATTAGCTTCATTATCAATAATAGGCCTGTACACATCGGCTACCCATTCGGCAACATTGCCAGACATATCATATAATCCGAAGGCATTAGGGTCATACGATTTTACTTTGATAGTAATATCAGCACCGTCATTACTCCAACCTGCCAATCCGCTATAATCGCCTTTTCCTTGCTTAAAGTTAGCCAATTGGTCACCGGCCCTTCTTCTTGATTGGTCTCTGGTATACCTACCATTCCAAGCATATTTTTTTCTTCCTCGTATAGAATTGTACTCTCTATTTTCTATTTCTGCTTTCGCAGCGTATTCCCACTCGGCTTCTGTAGGCAACCTAAAACGTTGCATTAAGATACCGTCAGAAGTTTTTACGTGTCTTCCTGTAAATCCTTGGTCTGCTTTTTTAGATCTTTTTCTGCCCCTGCGCCTAGATTTTTTACTTCCTCCGTCATCTGCAGTAGCATCGTCTACAACATCCGCATCAGCAACATCGGCATTTCTATCCCTTCTTCTCTCTTTTTTGCTTTTTTTCTTAACTCTTTGTGAATAATCGGGCAATCCCCTGCCATAGATACTTTCATCTCCGTCAAATAACAAATCGGGATTTGCTAAATACGTACCGGTATCAAAACGATTTTTTCCTTCTACTTTTACAGAGTCTAATTCAAAAAGTGATTTTAACACACCTTTATCCATTAATATTTTTTCATTTACTCTATCTGTTCTCCATTTACAATATTCTGTTGCTTGGTTCCAAGATACGCCTACCACAGGATAATCAGCGTAAGAAGGATGCCGTAAATAGGTCTCGGTCAACAATTCATTAAAGCCGAGTGCATCTCTCCAAACCAATGTATCAGGCAAGGCTGCGTGATAAATTTTTCTATAATTGTCATCAGAAGGAGGATATACCTTTTCTAAATATTGTAGGTAAAACAAATACTCTAAGTTCGTAACCTCTGCTTCATCCATATAAAATGAACGGACTTGTTGCCTTGTAGGCGTAGTATTCCAATCAAATAAAACATCATCTTGCACACTACCCATTGTAAAGGTACCACCTTCTATGAGTACCATTCCGGGCGGAATTTTTTGACCTGAATAATTTGTATTAGCCGTAAAGCCGCCATAAGTTGGATCATTAAATTTCCAGCCTGTCAATTCTGAGTGCGTTCTAGACCTTTTATTACAACTAATTAATGTAGTTGCTACTAGTACTGCTAATAAAATTTTGTTTCCAATATGCCTTTTCATATATAACTTCTTATTTAAATTTAAGGGACAATAAGGTTTTATCAATAACTATTCTTGGCACAAATGCCTTTTGATGCTTGTATAACGATTGTTTTTTTTCTTTATTATGTGTAACCTTGTAAAATATTAAAATAACTATGTTTAACTTGCGTTTGTTTACTAATTATGATATTTAAAAGAGTTCATACCGTATTACTGCTGCTAATGATTACTGTTTTGGCCGGTGCACAAAGTAAGTCGAGTTCAACAGTAAAAAATTCAGTACTCTCACAAGGTACTTGGTATAAATTTGCTATCGACACCACCGGCATCTTTAAAATCGACCGGCAATTTCTACAAAATTTAGGTATCAATACCAATGAATTAGACCCCAAAAACATTAGAATATACGGCAATGGCGGACAACTCTTACCGATGTTAAATAGCTCTTTTAGATATGATGGCCTACAAGAAAATGCTATCTTGGTAAGTGGGGAAGACGATGGAAGTTTTGATGCAAATGATTTCGTTCTATTTTACGGAAAAGGCCCTCACCAATGGAAAACCATACCCTTACAACCCAACTTATCAAGGCATCAGACCAATATCTACAGCGATAAGGCTTTTTATTTTATAACTGTTGATAACGGGTTGGGAAAACGAATTAAAAACGCCACAGAGATAACCGCAGCAGCCACCCAGCAAGTTACTACCTATAATGATTATGAATTTTTTGAAGAAGAAAAAACCAACCT
>DRQI01000117.1 GCA_011330545.1 Flavobacteriia bacterium | reverse complement strand
GGGGCGTAAGTATAAATCCATCGCACTTTCGGCAGAAGCTCCTAGTTTTGTGCCGAACATTAAGTTAAACTGTTTTACATCGGTCCAATTCTTACTTCCGGTTAACGGGTCGGCAATTCCCAATTCTTCAATAAGTGATTTTATATCGGCTAATTCTTCATTTTCTAATGATTTTGCCATACGCGATAAAATCTGGTCTTTCTTTTGAAGATAACCTACTACTCTCGGGTTGGTGGTTTTAAATTGTTCTTCATCAAAAGCATCGCCAAAACGTTTTGCCGCTTTGGCAATTTCTTTTTGGGCTTTTTGAAGCAGTTTTTCGGCATAGTCTTCAATCAATACATCAGCCCTGTACCGTTTTTTAGAATCTTTATTGTCGATAAGCGGGTCATTAAAAGCATCTACGTGCCCTGAAGCTTTCCAAGTAGTAGGATGCATAAAAATAGCAGCGTCTATACCTACAATGTTTTCATGCAATTGTACCATTGCCTTCCACCAATATTGCCTAATGTTATTCTTTAGTTCAACACCATTTTGCGCATAATCATAAACGGCACTTAAACCATCATATATTTCACTAGAAGGGAATACATATCCGTATTCTTTTGCATGAGAAATGACCTTCTTAAATGTATCTTCTTGTTTTGCCATCTTGCAAAAATAGATAAATTAAGAACATTGGTAAACAAAAAAAGGTGTAAATACATATATGTACCTACACCTTTTTGAAATGGTTAATTCTTGGTTATTTATAAGCCTAAAAAAGCATCTTTTAGTTCAAATTTTGTAGCACCTACCAAATTTCCTTCTACATATACTTTTACGGTATAAGTGCCTTTGACAAATTTTTGGGGAATCTTATCAACAAACATAACTTCATCAAGATCATTATTTTGATAATCAAAAGTATCTTGTGAGGTAAAAGCAATCTCTTCACCGTTTTTAGCGGTAAATGTCCCTTTTTCACTAAGAACAGTCCCTTTTGGGTTCTGAATGATGATATAGGCTTCTTTATCTCCGGGAGTTGCAATTTCATTTTTTACAATTCTAAAGTTTACACGGATGGCTTGTGCTTTTTGGGCTTTATTGGTTTCAGAATATTTGCCGTTACTTTTCAATCGCATCGGAATGGCCTTTACAGTACTTACCCGTAAGGCACCACCTATTTCAACTTTTTTAGATAAATCCATATTTTGGGCAATCAACGTATCATTGAAGCTGGTTTGTTCTACCAATTTACCGGTAATACTATCTTTTTCAACTTCTAATAAATTATTGGCAATAGTTAAAGAATCATTTAAAAAGAATAGGCGTTCGTTTTTGGCTTCAAGGTCTTTGATTTTTTTTCGATAGCGCCTTACTAGAGCCCAATTGGTATTCTTTAAGTTTTTTACAGAATCTTTAAACGCTATAATTTTATCTCTTTCTACTGTAAGTTCATCGGCTAATGAATTATTTTGGGCGATGGCCACATCATATTTTTCTTCCATTGAAGTTAGGCTTCCCAAAATTTGCTCCTTTTCTTGTTTTAGAAATTCTTCAGAGGCTTTAAATTTTGAGTTTTGCCGAAATGTATAGATGCTTAACGCGACTAACAGTGCAATCAAAATTCCGGTAAGAATTTTTTTGTTTGAAGATGATTTTTGTTCTCCCATAGTTTGAGTTTTTTGTTTAAGAGTTTATTGCTTATTAATGCTTAACGTAAAATTAGAAAAAAATTGTGTAAATAAGCCCGATTAATTGGTATTTGCCAATAATTATAAGACATTTTAAGAATTTCTTAAAAGATTATCTAACAATACGTTAAAAAAGTTAAATTCCTTAAATTAAAGGAAGGAAACAATTAATAACTTACAAACATAAAAATCGAATCTAAAGAAATTCTGAAGTTGTATAATAGAATGATAAACCACAATTTACGGTTGTTGATTTATAAATTTTGTAATTAAATACATTGTCGCTAAGCAAAAAGGTATACCTATGATAAAGGATATTTTTTACTTATTTTTCCCTAAAATGTGCAGTTGCTGTCATGAACCCTTGGTACAAAGCGAAAAAGAAATTTGTATATCGTGTAGGTTTCAATTGCCGACCACAGAATTTACTGATGAAAGAGATAATCAAGTAGAGCGGGCTTTTTACGGAAGGATAAAAATTGAATTTGCAACCGCCCTATTATTTTACAGAAAAAAAGGCCTCTCCCAAAAACTGATTTTTCAGTTAAAATATAAAGGAAGGCAGGGAATTGGCAATCTTCTAGGTAACTGGTTGGGGTCTCAATTAAAAGAAAGCAAGCGGCTGCCCAAAGTAGATTATATTGTACCCGTTCCGTTGCACCCTAAAAAATTAAAAAAAAGGGGCTATAATCAATTAACAACATTTGGCAAAAGTATTTCAAAGATACTAGATGCCCCTTTTATTACAGATGTATTAATCAAAAAAAGCGCTAGTGAGACACAAACGTTAAAACGCCGGTTTGACCGCTGGAATAATGTAAATGAAATTTTTTATATAACAAATCAGGTAATTTTTAAAAACAAACACGTTTTATTGATTGATGATGTCATTACTACGGGTGCCACTTTAGAGTCTTGTGCCTTACAATTGTCTAAAACAGAAAATATAAAGATTAGCATTGCAACGATGGCCTATACCGAGTAGAATAATTCTATCTAACTAGTTGTGTAAAATATATATTATCAGACGGTTATATTTGTTAGGTGCTTTACAAATACGTAAAGGCCTGACAGGTTTTCAAAACCTGTCAGGCCTCTACCAAAGTCAGGTATTTTATGTTACTTTTTTATAGCCTTGTAATTCAGGTTAAAATAGGCTTTGCCATGCCCGAAAAAAAACGAGAAAAGAAAGAATGAGTTTAAAGTTTAAGCGAGTTCAGTGTTATAATTTTTAAGAACCCGTACAGAACTCATTCAAAAATTGTTAATTTGCACAAAATTTAAAGATAAAAGCTGCTAAAGGAATATTGGCTCAGACAAAAGCAGGAAGAAAACAGCATAGCTGGCCTAGGTGTTTTTTTAAGTTGAGTTAAAGTATTGTAAAACAGTTCATTAATGTAAATTTATTCGTGAAAAAATACGTTGCCATAGGTATAATTTTCTTTTTTTTAATAGTATTGCTTACCGGCTGTGCCCGCAGGGGAAGGCCTGATGGTGGCCCCAAAGATGAAGACGCCCCCATAATGATGCTGGCAAAACCTGTAAACTTGACAACAAACTTTAAAGAAAAAGAAATAAAAATCTATTTTGACGAATACATTAAATTAAAGGATTTACAAAAGCAGTTGATTATTTCGCCACCCTTAAAATATGCACCGGTTATCAAACCTTTAGGTACTCCCAGTAAATACATTTCTATTAAAATTTTAGACACCTTAAAAGAAAATACTACCTATACCTTTAATTTTGGGCAAAGTGTTATTGACAACACCGAAGGCAATATATTGAACAACTTTAAATATGTTTTTTCTACCGGCGATATTATAGATTCGTTAAAGGTTTCGGGCACTATTAAAGATGCATTTAGCAACGAAGTAGATAAAGACATTACCGTAATGTTATACGAAGTGAATGATTCTTTTACAGATTCAATTATTTATAACGAAAAACCATTGTATGTTGGCAGTACACTCGATTCTACAGCTTGGGAAATTACTAATATTAAATCAGGTAAATATTTGTTATTGGCTTTAAAAGACGCTTCTAAAAATTATAAGTTCAACCCTAAAGAAGACAAAATAGGTTTTTATAAAGAGTATATTACCATTCCAACAGATAGTAGTTATACTATTAGTATATTTAGAGAAGAATTGCCATTTCAGTTAAAAAGGCCTTCCGAAGCTGCTAAAGGACACCTTCTTTTTGGGTATGAAGGCGTAGGTGATAGTTTGAAAGTGCAACCCTTTTCGGTTTCCGAAAAATTTGAAAGTTTTACAAACTTTGAAAAAAATAAAGACACGCTGAATTTTTGGTATAAAAATGCCGAAAAAGATTCCATACAGTTTTATGCAATCAATAACCAATATCGAGACACCCTTACCGTGAAATTAAGGACTAAAATCCTCGATTCGTTACAGATAAAAAGTTCGGTAAGAGGCGTGTTGCCGTTACGGGATGCGTTTAAGCTATCTGGTAATATACCGATAGAAAGTATAGATACTGCAAAAATCGATTTTATAGATAAAGATAGCAGTGCTGTGGCCCACAGTTTTAGTATTTCAAAAGACAAAGATGAAATTGTCTTAGACTTTGTAAAAAAGTACGATCAAAAATATTCTTTGGTATTTTTTCCGGAGGCCATTACTGATTTTTTTGGAAATGTAAATGATACCTTAACCTATAGATTTACCACAAAAAGGCCGACAGATTATGGCAATGTTTACCTTACCTTGCAAAAAGTAAAGAGCTATCCGTTGATAGTACAATTGATTACCGAAAGAGGAAAATTAGTAGAAGAGGTTTATGCAGAACATCAACAAGAATACGTTTTTAAGAATTTGGTGCCTGATAAATATTTAATTCGTGTTATTTATGATAATAACAAAAATAGGAAATGGGATACCGGTAATTTTTTATTGCGAAAACAACCCGAAGAAGTAATATATTTCAATACAGTGTTAGAAGTCAGAGCCAATTGGGAAATGACCGAAACTTTTATGTTAGAATAAAAGTATTGAGTTTAGGCAGGTTTTAAAAATTCATTTACTCACTTTTTATTATCAAGTTAAAGGGTATTTTGTCATTTCGACAGAGCGAGGAACGAGCGACGAGAAACGTAAGTTCAGCGGAGCTAAATCTCATCATAATGAGATTCCTCTTCATACCTCATTCAAAATGACAGGCTCATTATAAAAAGAATTTCATTCTTTTATTTAAAACAATAGATTTCTAATACGTATCGGTTTATTTCTTATAATAGGAGTTTGTGATAAACTTCACAATTTTATTAAAAAAATAACGAAGTAGAGCCTGGTAATTGTTGGCAGTAATAATTGTTACTAAAAAACCTTTCGTTTATTAAAATCTATACCCTATCTTTGTAATTTAGAATGAATATAAAGAAGAGTGAACGCAATGTAATATCATATTTTTTCGCTGTAAAGCTAAAGAAAACCATGAGTTAACCTTTCTGTAATTATAAATTGACAAAGATTAGAACTGCGAATTATACAAAACCATGAAACTAAATAAACAAGACATATTTGATGCCCTAGACACCATTACCGCTCCCGGAGAAGGTAAAAGTTTAGTAGAGAGTAAGGCTATTAAAAACATAGTAATTTTTGGTAAAGAAGTAATCGTTGAAGTTACCATCACCAATCCTACCTTACAAGCAAAGAAAAAGGTAGAAGTAGAAATTATGAAAGCAATACACGATAAGGTGTATCAAAAAGCAGACGTAAAAGTAAATGTAACCGTAGAAACCTCAGAAAAAGCCCCTGCCAATGTTATCAAAGGCAATAAAATTGACGGCGTTCAAAATATAATTGCCATTGCTTCGGGCAAAGGCGGTGTAGGAAAATCTACCATTACGGCAAATTTGGCAATTACCTTGTCAAAAATGGGTTTTAAAGTAGGAATTTTAGACGCCGATGTATACGGGCCATCAATGCCCATTATGTTTGATGTAGCCGACGCAAAACCATTGGCGAGAAATGTAAATGGCCGCTCAAAAATGATTCCGGTTGAAAATTATGGCGTAAAAATGTTATCATTAGGGTTTTTTACGCAACCAGACCAAGCCGTTATTTGGCGTGGTGCCATGGCATCAAAAGCCTTGAACCAAATGATTTTTGATGCAGATTGGGGCGAATTAGATTTTATGTTGATAGACCTGCCTCCCGGTACCGGCGATATACATTTGTCAATAGTACAAGCCATACCCATTACCGGAGCCATTATCGTAAGTACGCCCCAAAACATAGCCTTGGCAGATGCTAAAAAAGGAGTAGCCATGTTTCAGCAAGAAAATATCAATGTGCCTGTTTTGGGAATTGTTGAAAATATGAGTTATTTTACACCCGCAGAATTACCCGATAATAAATATTATATCTTTGGAAAAGACGGTGCGAAAAACCTGGCAGAAGACTTAGATACTACCTTTTTAGGAGAAGTCCCATTAGTTCAAAGTATTCGCGAAGCGGGCGATGTAGGCCATCCGGTAGCATTGCAAAATGAAACACCCTTAGAAGAAGCTTTTAAAGAAATTGCCAAAAATATGGTATCACAACTGGTAAAACGCAATGCCGATTTGCCACCCACAGAAATTGTTAAAATCACTACGATGGCAGGATGTAGTACTAAAAACTAAGTACAATGAACCAGCAAGAATTGAGAAATAATATCGAAAAAGCTTTGGTTGAAATTAGGCCTTTTCTACAAGCAGACGGAGGGGATATCTCTTTTGTGTCTGTTGAAAATAATATTGTTAAAGTACAACTTTTAGGTACTTGTATAGGCTGCTCGGTAAATCAAATGACACTTAAAAATGGCGTAGAAGCTACCATTAAAAAGTATGCCCCGCAGATTAAAGAAGTCGTTGAAGTGAGCTGAATTTTATAAAAGCCTTCACTTTTTTGTTGCCGGTTATTTAGAATTATTCTTTGCTAATCTTTTTTTACGTATCTTTAGAATCGAAAAGGTATGTTATTATGAATACACCATTTAAAGAATTAAAATCACTACTTAAATTCTTGAACAAGAGAAATCCTGAGTGAAAATAGTCACTTTTTACGGATTGTATAAACTTATAATATTCATAATATTAAAACTATTAATATGCCTAGATATCATAAATTAGGTAAAATTCCACCTAAACGACATACAACATTTAAAAATCCAACCGGCGGATTGTACCAAGAAGAATTATTCGGTACAGCGGGTTTTATCGGTATGTCATCGTTAATTTATCACCTATATCCGCCCACCGTAGTTTCTGAAGTGAAAAGGGTAGGTGCTATTGCCCCTAAAATTGCCATTGAAAAAAATATGAAAGCCTTGAGCTTTAAAGGTTTTTCACTGCAAGCCGAGCAAGACTATTTAAAAAGTAGAAAAACACTTTTTGTAAACAATGATTTGCACATAGGCTTAGCCGCACCCAAAACATTCTCTAAAGATTATTTTTATAGAAATTCTGATGCCGATGAAATGTTATTCATTCACGTTGGAAGCGGAAAATTAAGAACCATGTACGGTAATCTTGATTTTAGCTATGGAGATTATCTTATTATCCCACGAGGAACAACCTATCAAATAGACTTTGATACCGAAGATAATAGAATGTTGTATATAGAGTCTTTCAGTCCGATTGTTACGCCAAAAAGATATCGTAATAATTTCGGACAGTTGTTAGAACATTCTCCATTTTGTGAACGCGATTTCCGATTGCCGAAAGATTTAACAACACATGATGAAAAAGGAGCTTTTAAAATCCTTTCTAAAAAACAAGGAGTTCTTTGGGAATATACCCATAAAAATCATCCTTTTGATGTTGTGGGTTGGGACGGATTTAACTATCCCTATGCTTTTTCAATTCACGATTTCGAGCCTATAACCGGACGTATACACATGCCGCCGCCTATCCACCAACAATGGGAAGCTGCGGGTTTTGTAGTATGCTCATTTGTACCTAGGATGTATGATTATCATCCTGATTCTATTCCGGCACCTTATCACCATAGTAATATAGACTCAGAAGAGATATTATATTATGTAGATGGTGATTTTATGAGTAGAAATAATATTGAAAAAGGACAAATTACACTCCACCCCGGAGGAATACCACACGGGCCGCATCCCGGAGCTATCGAAAGAAGTATCGGAAAAAAAGAAACCGGCGAACTAGCTGTTATGATAGACCCTTTTAGGCCGATTTCAATTACTGAAGAAGCCTTACGCTTAGAAGTTGACGATTATTATAAATCGTGGTTGGGATAGGATTTAAGAACTTGTGACCTAAGACGTATGATTTTTTGAGATAATACATTAAACAATAATTGTAAAACAATTTTAATGATAAAACATAATTTTAGAAAATTAATTATTTGGCAAGAAAGTTTAGAATTAGTTATCGAAACTTATAAAACAACTAAAAATTTTCCTTCAGAAGAAAAGTTTGGTCTTTCAAGTCAATTAAACAGGTGTTCGGTTTCAATTCCATCAAATATTGCTGAAGGTACAAGTAAAAGCTCCGAAAAGCATTTTAAAAACTATTTAGAAACATCTTTAGGTTCTGCCTTCGAATGGGAAACACAAATAACTATTGCCCAAAGGGTTGGATATATTAATCAGGATAAATTTACAGAATTAGAAAATAGAATAAATAAAATACAGAATATGATATATAAGTTTATGATTTCTCTTTAAACTAAAAGAGTCATAAGTCTTACCTCAATAAATCGTATATCTTAAAAAAATAAAATTATGAGTGCTGAAATAAAAAATTTAACAGATTTACAAAATACCGAATACGGATTAAAAAAAATATTTGAAGACGCAGAAGATTTTTTACCATTGCTAGGAACAGATTATGTAGAATTATATGTTGGCAATGCCAAACAGTCTGCACATTTTTACAAAACGGCATTTGGCTTTCAGTCAGAAGCCTTTGCAGGATTGGAAACCGGTGTAAAAGACCACGTTTCGTATGTGTTAAAACAAGATAAGATAAGATTGGTATTAACTACCTCTTTAGAAGAAG
>DRQI01000116.1 GCA_011330545.1 Flavobacteriia bacterium | reverse complement strand
GTGGGTGTAAGTAATATTATGGTAATCAATATAAAAGAACGAACCAAAGAAATTGGAATTAGAAAAGCCATTGGGGCAACCCCTTTTTCTATTTTGAAGATGATTGTTTTTGAATCAATATTTTTAACAGGGTTATCAGGATATATTGGACTTTCAATCGGACTTTTATTAATTGAAGGGATTAATTATTCATTAAATGCATTCCATCTGAAAAGCGAATTCTTTTTAAATCCTGAAATTAATTTATTTATCGTTACAACATCTATTTTTACCTTGATAATTGCAGGTTTTTTTGCAGCATTTTTACCTGCGAAAAAAGCAGCTCTAATAAGGCCTATTTTAGCATTGAGGGAAGATTAATAAATTAAGTATAAAAATCAATCCTCCTGATTAAAAATCAAAGGAATCTCATTTTCCATACCATTATTTTGCACAAAAACAGTGGCTTTTAACCCCTGAATGATTGTATCTATAGATGTTATTGTTGCATCCATTGTATTACTATTTTTAGCAAGGCCTAAAAATACCAAATCGGCATTCTTACTAGTATTGTGTAATATCGTTATAAAATCTTGGTTCTCACTTAAAAATAATTCAACAGTCACTTCTAACCTTGCTTCCTTCAAAGCCGTTTTAATATTTTTTCCCAGCTCTTCTTTTTCCTCAAGTGTATTAACCACAGAAAAAATATGTACCGCAGTCTGCTCCCATTCCCTGTTCAACTGAATCAGATAAGACAAGAGTAACATCAAATCGCCATTGGTGTCCTTGCCTCCCCACCAAATGTCAATGCGTTTATCTTTATCTTTCTTGAAATTTTCATTAAAATGAAGTAACAAAATATTTTTTCCTGAAAAAGCTAAATTATTGATAATTTTCAACTCCTTTTCTTTACTTTTTTGTTCTTGCGACCAACCAAAAACTACAGTATTGGTTTTTAATCCGGCAATGCCGTGAGAAGCAGCGATGGTATGCATTCCGGTTACAATATCACTTACCACATTGACTTCGGTTAATGCCTGTAAATTTTCAGATGTTAACTGTTGTTGCATTTCAAAAGCAATACTGTTTTTTTTCTTTAGCTCTTCTTTGTTATCCGTAGTTATCAGTTTAGAAATGGTTAGAATACCACTATTTTGGCCTAATAGAGCGGCAAATTTTACAATGTCAATTCTTCCTTTGATATCTCTTACAAATAACAGCATGATAGGCCGCCAATTTCTAGGGAGAATTTTTCGGGCATTTAATTTTAACAATGCAAAACGGCTCAATCGCATCCAAATACCGGCTGCGGCATCACCCCATTGCTGTTCCATTTTTTTAGAAATAAGATAGGCCAGAATGACAATTTCCAAGCCAAAAGCAAACACAAAAGCCCAAGGGTTGATCAACCACATAACCACCATAGCGGCGATGGCTCCTAAAATAGAAACATACCAAGGCACATTTATCTTCGGGCGGTAAGAGGGTTCTTTAATCAATTTTTCAATGGCAGCACTCATATTGATAGCTACATAAAGCGTGAGAAATAAAACCGAAACATATTGGGCAATGGTATTCAATTCGCCTAAAAATACAGCTGCCAAAGCTATTGCGCCACTAATCCAAGTTGCCACTGTCGGTTGGCCTGATTTTGAAAGTTTTGAAAGAAATTTAGGAGCTAATCCATCCATCGATAAGGCTTGTAATATTCTGGGGCCTCCTAAAATACTCCCAAAAGCAGAAGATAAAACGGCTCCCCAAACAGCAGGATATACTATCCACGGGCCAAAAATTGCCAAACGTGTCCAAATGGTTACTCCCGCCTCAGAGTCGGCCAATTGCTCTAGGGTTAACGCTCCTGTGATTGATAATACTATCGGAATAATCAAGTAAATTATGGCACCTGATACAACGGCACCAATAGTTCCTTTCGGAATTGATTTTTGAGGGTCTTTTAAATCACCACTCAATCCTACGCCGGCCGTAAATCCTGTTACAGCAGGAAAAAATACAGCAAAGACATACCAAAACCCTTTGGGGGCTGTTTGATAGGTAGCTTCGGTGATAGGGGCATGAATGCCTTTCGAGAGTACCCCAACAATCAATGCAATGATAGAAGCCACTACAATTATCATAATTGGAATTTGCGATTTCAATACCAATTTTGCACTTTTTCCTGATAAAAGGGTTACCAATACAATGATAATAACTGCCCCAAGTCGTAAAGAATAAGAAGGCAATACTCCCCACTGTTGAGGCCATAAAACCAAGATGGCTTCTGCCAAGCCATAGCTGTAAAAAGTAACACTTAATGTTCTGCAAAGATATAGCGGAATGCCAATAGCCCCGCCGGGTTCTAATCCTAAACTTCTCGAAATTAAGTAGTATTCGCCACCCACACCTACTTTTATATTGGTGGCTATGGCAGAGGCACTTAAGCCGGTGATAAATGTAATAGAACTTGCCATTAATACAATAAGCATGGTTTTATACAGGCCTACATTTCCTACAACCCAACCAAAGCGCAAGTACATTATCAACCCTAAAATGGTTAATATACTAGGTAAATAC
>DRQI01000115.1 GCA_011330545.1 Flavobacteriia bacterium | reverse complement strand
GCTCCGGCAGCGGCAACTATCATTAAAAAATCAATTTCAAACTCACCTTTTCTAACTTTTGCAATGGCTTCGAGGGTTGTATAATAGCCTCCAAAGAAATAGGCTGCCATATAACAGTATATCGCCACCCTCTCAGGCAATGTTGTAGCCAATTCTATAAATAAGCCTGTAAAGAAAAATACACCACTTAAAATAGCAAAATACAATTCTGTTTTTTTGCCTAAAATTCCACTATGCTCATGGTTATGATCCTCTTTTTTCTTGGGTTCGTTTTTCATAATTAGTTGTTTGTTATATTCTTATATTGAATCTTTAGATTTCTTTTTTACAGATTCACTGCATTTATCGCAAATACCATGAACTACAAAATTTATAAATTCTGCAACATAGCCTTCGGGCAAGTTAATTGGCGGTATGGTATAATGGGTCATACATATAGTTTCATTACAATGAGTACAATGAAAATGCAAGTGTAAATCAGAATCTATCAGGCAATGGCAATTTTCTTTACATAAGGCATATTTTGTGACTCCGGTACCATCATCAATCTTATGAGCAATTTCTTTTTTTACAAAGGTCTTTAAGGTACGGTATAGTGTTGTTCTATCAGATTTTTCAAAATAATTTTCTAAATCGGTCAAACTGATAGCAATATTTTTACTCAGCATAAGTTGTAAAACCAACAGGCGCATGGCTGTTGGTTTTATATTATTACCCTCTAATATTTTTTCCAATTCATCCATAATACTATTAGCTGAACCTTTTTAACGATTCGCAAGTCTTAATTCTGTAAGCATCGCTAATGTCTGAAATATAAATAATACCATCTGCAGGATAGGGTGTTACCGCATTCTGACATATTATTTTTACAACGTTGTCAGCTTCTTCATCTTGGCATACCAATTCTAATTTAATCACTTTACTATCGGTAAAATGGAATTTTAAAGACGGTAATGAATCTTCGCGCCTATGAGCGCCTGTGCCTTCACATTCTGACAGGGTAACACTCTCAAAGTTATTTTCTTTTAGGGCTTCTACTACTTTTTCTAATTTACTCGGTTTTATAAATGCTTTAATTTCTTTCATTTTGCATAATTTAATAGTTCATGGTTAATCATCATCAAATTCACTTTTTTATGTTGTTTAAATAATAAGGCTTTTGATAACAAAGAATGTATTCTTAGGGATTTCATTTATAAAAATAAATCACATCACGAATTTTATTTTTTTTGTTTTCATCTTAAATATTTCTAACACCGATACAACGTGCTGTACGGGTCTAATGTTCATGCTCTTCAAATTCGCCTTTATTCAATTCTGCATTTACATAATATGCCCCTTTGGTAACTACAACCACTTCTTTAGGTACCGTATTGATAAAAACTACTTCGGCAAAACCGAGATCTGAAATACCCTTATTTACCTGAATTTTTTCAAAAGTGATATCATCATTATCTTTTTCTTTTTGGATAAAGATATAATCCAATCCGTTTTCACTTATAAAAGCTTCTTCAGGCAATGCATTCACTTTTTTATCGGTAGTAGTAATCCTAGCTTCTACGAACATTCCGGTTAACAAACCTTTGTGGTCGCCAATAATTTTTGCGTGTACTTTGACGGCGCGCGTATCCATATCGAAGGCTCTTCCCAAGGCAAAAATTTCGGCTTCATAAATTTTATCAGGCCTTGTTGTGAGCGAAAAAGTAATTTTTTGTCCAACCTTGACTTTATCAATATCTTTTTCAAAGACTTTTAAGCCGATGTGTAAGTGTTCATTGTCTACAATTTCAAACATTTCTTGTTCCGGGGATACATATTTGCCAATATTAATTGCAACATTTTGGATATAGCCTTTTATTGGCGCTATGATAGGAATAGACGATACGATGTTTCCACGTTCAAGGGCAGCAACATTCACTCCCATTAATTGCAGGGTTGCTTTTGATGCGTTTAATGCCGATTTCCCTTCTAAATAAGCGGCTTCTGCTTGTTGAAAAGATTTAGACGATGTAATGCCATCTTTTAATAATTCTTTTTTACGTTGGTAATCTTTTTCTAAAAAAGAAATACTTCCTTTTGCCGATAAATAATCGCGTTGCATAGTGATAAACTCCGGATTGCTCAACCGAGCAATGAGTTGGCCTTTTCTTACCTTATCGCCTTCAATTACGGCAACACTCTGCACCCTTCCTCCAACAATGGCACTTACACTTGCCATTTTTTGAGGTGGTAATTCCAGTTGTCCGTTTACCTTTAAAGTAGCTCCTAAATTCACTTGTTTGATAGCCCCTAACTCAATATTCATTACAGTCAACTGTTTTTCTTGTAAAGAAAGTAGGTTATTATTTTCTTCCTGATGTGTTTCATTCTCTTCAGAATGTTCAGCATTCTTTTCTCCATGAGTATCTTTATCGTCGTGTTTTGTATTGGAATTGCTACAACTTCCTAAAATAAATAGGAATAATAGTAAGGTGCTTGTCTTTAGTATATTTTTCATTTTTTGTGTTTTATTATAATGTGTGAATGCCATAAGGCTTCATTCAAAGTTTTAATTCTTAATTGTATTTTCCTGTTAAATAATTGATTTTATTCACGGTTTGATTGTATAAATTCAATCTTTCCAGATAATCTCTTTTAATTTGAACTGCTTGCTCTAATGTGGCTACATATTCTACATATCCTACTTCTCCTTCTTTATAGGCTTTATTGGTTGAAAAGAATAATTTATCGGCTAACTGTAGCCCCGTAGTCTCATAATACTCTAATGATGCTTTGTGTTTTTCATATTCTTGAAGCGTAGCCATCAAAACAGCACTGATATCTAATTTTGCCCGTTCATAATTCATTTGGGCAATTTGTGTATTCTTTTTTGCCGCCTGTGACCGCCCTTTTTGCGACCAAAAGAACAAAGGTATTTTTATGCCTACCTGAAACCCTGTAAAATTTTTAACCCCTTCTATTTGTTGATTGAAATATCCGGCAGATACATCGGGTAAAAATTTAGCTTTTTCTAGTTTATGAGCTATTTTTGAAACAGTTACTACTTGCTCTTGCAGTTTAAGAAAAGGGTTTTCATTTCCTAATTTTTGAATGTTGTTAAAGGGTATCTTTACAGCTTTCACCTCTGCAATGGTTACTTCATCGTCAACATTCAATAGTAACTGTAACTGTTTTCGTAGGTTTTTTACATCTAACTGTACTTCTGATTTTAATAAGCGAATCTCTTCGCGCTTGCCTTGGGCAGACATTTTTTCAATGAGGTTTGTTTCACCTGCTTGAAATCTTTTATCGGCAATTACGGCGAAGTTTTTAAATTCATTTTCGAGTTCTTCAACGAGCAAAAATTTACTTTTGGCGTACTGCAATTGCATATAAGTGGCCCTTACATCTCGTTCTAACGTATTTTTTTGCAGTACCAATGATGTTTTGCTTAACTGAACCCTTTCTTTTTGTAACTTCGATTGTGTTCCGTACACTGTAGGGAATTTAAAATCTTGTGATACATTCCATTCATAATCTTGCTGAACGTTATTGATTTGCCCCCGCGTATATGAAATAGCTGTTTTGTCAAAATCATAAGCTGACTTCTTTAGGCTTTGTTGCTTTTCAACCTCAAAATTTGCCGCTTTTATTGTGGGGTTATTTTCAAAAGCAATGGCAACCGCTTCTTCAATAGTAATCGCCTTTGTTTTTTCTTGTGCCATCATAGATGGTACACTTGCTAACATAAAAAAGCCTAAGAGTACTGCATTTACAATGGGGGTTTTCATTTTCTTATTTTTTCGTTTTTGTGTACTGTTTTCTACCAAATAATATAATACCGGAACTACCAATAAAGTCAATAGTGTTGACGAAATCAACCCTCCAATTACCACAGTTGCTAATGGGCGTTGCACTTCTGCTCCGGCAGATGCTGAGATTGCCATAGGCACAAATCCCATAATAGCTGCAATGGCCGTAAGCAATATTGGGCGTAATCGTTCTTTGGTAGCTAATAATATACGTTCTTTTAAATTGGTAAGCCCTTCTTCTTTTAAACTGTTAAACCGGCTTACCAATACCAATCCGTTTAACACAGCCACGCCAAACAACACCACAAAACCAACTCCTGCCGAGATACTAAAGGGCATACCACGCAAAGCCAAGCTAAAAATACCGCCAATAGCAGCCAACGGTACGGCCATATATATCATGGTAGCTTGTGGTACGGAGTTCAAAGCAAAATACAACAGTATAAATATTAAGAACAATGCAATAGGTACCACTATAGAAAGGCGTTGTTTGGCTCTTTTTAAATTTTCAAAAGAACCTCCGTATTCAATAAAATAACCGTCGGGCAAGGCTAATTCTGCATCCAATCGTTGTTGTACTTCTTCTACCATAGATTCTACATCTCGGCCCCTGACATTTACACCTACCGACACCCTTCGGTAAGTATTGTCACGAGATATTTGCATAGGTCCCGGTTTGTAACTGATTTCTGCTAATTCTTTAAGGGGAATTTGTGCGCTCTCATTTGGTAAATCAACAAAAAGGTTCCGTAAATCATCAATGCTTTTTCTATAGGTGTCAGAAAACCTAACAACTAGGTCAAACCGTTTTTCGCCTTCAAAAATAATTCCGGCATCGGCTCCGGCAAATGCAGCGCTTACATAGCTATTGAGTTTATCGATAGTCAAACCGTATTTTGCCAATTTTGCCCGTTGATATTTTACCGTAATTTGAGGTAATCCGTCTGTAGCTTCTGCGCGTACATCGGCTGCCCCCTTTACCGTTTTAATAATGGCTGCCATTTCATTAGCTTTTGTTGCCAACACTTCTAAATCGTTTCCGTATAATTTTATAGCTACATCTTCGCGCACACCGGTTAACAATTCGTTAAATCGCAATTCAACGGGTTGGGTAAATATAAAATTGGCTCCTACAATGGCTTTTAATTTTTCTTGTATTTTTTCGATTAATTCGGCTTTGGTAGTAGCGGAAGTCCATTTATCCATATCTTTTTCTAGAATAATAAAACAATCGGCAATATCCATTGGCATTGGGTCAGTAGGTATTTCAGAAACTCCTATTCTTCCTACCATTGTTTTTACTTCCGGAAAATTAGCATTGATAATATTTTCTACTTCTTCAGATACCTTTATCGATTCTGACAATGAGCTGCCGGGTTTCATAATAATTTGCATGGCAATATCGCCTTCATCTAATTTTGGGATGAACTCGCCTCCCATTCTTGAAAATACAAAACTTGCTATAACAAATAATAATACAGCGATAGCAATGACCACTTTTCTAAATTTTAACGCACCATTTATCAATGGCTCATAGGCGTTAAAAATACCTCCCATCATCTTGTCGCTTGTACGGGTAAGCCAATCTTCAAGGCTGGTAAACCAAGTACGTTTTTTTTGTGATGTTGGCTTCATAAATAGTGACGCCATTACCGGTACATAGGTCAAACACAATAATAATGCGCCTAATACTGCAAAACCAAATGTAAATGCCATAGGGCGGAACATTTTACCTTCAACACCTGTTAAAAACAAAATAGGTGTAAATACGATGAGGATGATTAATTGCCCGAAAAATGCAGAATTCATCATCATGCTACTCGACTTATAGGTAAGTGCATCCATTTCTTCTGAGGTGAAATCGGCTTTACTCTTTTTTATCCGTTCTTGAATATGATGCACGGTTCCTTCTACTATAATTACTGCACCGTCAACAATAATTCCGAAATCAATAGCACCTAGTGACATTAAGTTTGCCCAAACACCGGTAGCTTTCATAAGGATAAAGGCAAATAACAAAGAGAGTGGAATGATGGAGGCTGTTAGCAATCCACCTCGAATACTCCCCAATAAAAATACTAATACAAATACTACGATGAGGGCGCCTTCGATTAGATTTTTTGAAACCGTACTTGTGGTTCGGGCTATTAAATCGCTCCTATCTAAAAAAGGGCGTATCATCAATCCTTCGGGTAGCGATTTCTGAATACTGGCAATACGTTTTTGTACATTTTGAATCACTTCATTCGGATTTTCTCCTTTTAACATCAATACTTGGCCGCCAACAGCTTCTTGGCCGTCTTCGGTAAAAGCTCCAAAACGTACAGATGACCCAAAATGTACAGCATCTGCAACATCTTTGATTAAAATAGGTGTGTTTTCATTGTTTTCTATAACAATATTTTCAATATCTTCTAAGGTTCTAGCCAACCCCTCACCCCGAATAAAATTGGCTTGGTGGTTTTTTTCAATATAGGCTCCACCGGTATTTGAATTATTTTGCTCTAGGGCTTCAAATACTTCGCTAATACTAATGCCCATACTGTTAAGGCGATTAGGGTTTAGGGCAATTTCATATTGTTTTACATTACCGCCGAAAGAATTTATTTCAACAACACCCGGCACCAATGCCATTTGCCTTTTTACAATCCAATCTTGAATGGTACGCAATTCGGCAGGAGAATAAGTCTGTTCAAACCCTTTTTTAGGAACTAGCGAATACTGATAAATTTCGCCCAAGCCTGTGGCAATAGGTGCCATAAAGGGTTTGCCAAAACCTTCAGGAATATCTTCTTGTATTTCGGTCAATTTTTCTTGTACCAATTGCCTTGGCAAATAGGTACCCATATTATCTTCAAAAACAATCGTAACCACCGAAAGTCCGAAACGCGATACCGAACGCAATTCAATGACACTCGGTAAATTAGCCACTGCCAATTCAATGGGGTAGGTTACAAATTGTTCAATATCTTCAGTCCCTAAATTAGGGGCTACGGTAATTACTTGTACTTGGTTGTTGGTAATATCTGGTACTGAGCCCAGTTTTACAGTCATCATTGAATAGGTTCCGGCGCCTATAAGTACCAGAATTAGCAATCCAATAATAAATTTATTATGAATGGAAAAGTGAATGATTTTATTAATCATAGAAAACGTATTAACTTTATTAAACTTCTCGATATAATTATGTTAATATTGTAATTATTCGAAATGAAAATTGGCCGAAAATTGGCCTTGACAGGATAAATATCCTAATGCAAAAGTTGAATTATACGCGGGGAGGTTGCAAAATTTTATCTAAAAAATCGCTTGAATGAATGGTAGTGTTATAAGTATTTACTTCTTTTGAATACATCTCTTCATAAGAAATACTTTGTTGTGAGAAAGGTTCAATAACCACCGTTGCACAACAAACACAACTACAAAACGGAGAACACAAATCAGTAAGGTCTCCCGAATGGTTGTCAGAGCTTTGTTGTTCAATAGTTACCTTTTCACCCATGGCGAGTTCATCATCACAAGGAATGGATGATAATGCAATGGTAAAAATTGATAATATGATGGCTAAATATTTCATAAAACTTGGTAAATGTAATTAAAATTTGAATGCAATGCTATTGCATTTAACTTTAATACCTATTGGCATGTTAACATATAACGTGCAAAAGCTTTGAAAAAGTACAAAATAAAAATTTTAAAGCTATTATTTTTAGAGCCGCCTAACATGAATACTGCAAAAAACTAGGCAAACATCTAAAGAAAGTGATGATTAATCTGATTGTTCCGATTGTTGAACCAACTTCTTTTGATAGTAAAATGCAGGCAACAGAATCAATACAAATACGGGGTGTATTAAAAAGCGGCGCACATAAAAGGTAAACAAATAAGTATTCATTTGTGCCCTTAACAATAAATAGTATACCATTGAAAGCACCACAAAAGCAATGATATAAAAGCGTATTGAAAACCGAATAAGCCGTTTATTCAAAAACGCAACATAAATAATAGCTAATGAGATAATTGCATTGGTAGCATAGCGTAAAAAAAGGAAAAAAAATAATTTCAACGTACCAAATCCCGGAATGTTATTGTGCAAATAATCATTTTTAAAATAGTCGATAAACGGGTCGTAAAACAATTTGGTGCCAAATGCCCGTACCAACATTAGTAAAATAACTAAAAAACTTATAATAGCTATTTTGGCCCACCTATTCATTTTTTTTACGTTTTAAATTAGAGAATTTATTTACCCAAATAATCCACAAAATAAAAGTAGTACCATAAATAACGCCCGGAAAAAATATATTGTGTAAAAAGTACTGGTACTCAGGATATTTATACATAAACAAACTCAACAAAAGAATTCTAAAAAGGTTTACAATATAAATAATAATAGTACCTACTAGCCCATAAATAACAGTAGCTTTTAAACTTCCTGAAAAGGCTATAATAAAAGCCAAAAATAATATGATAATACTGATAGAATTACAGCCCTCAACAATTCTTGAAGCATATACATCACCTACAAAAAATTTCATAGATAATTCAGATTCATGTTGCCCTGTATAGGTATCAAACCCTAATAATTTACCCAATTCATAAGTGTGAAACGCAACCATTTTAGTCATAGGGGCGCATGAAAAAACATCCCCTGTTCGCTGGGTTTGTTTTAAATAAAAATTATAAACCGCCAGTAATAAAAAATAGGTAACAAAAAACCTGGCTAAAAATTTTATGATAATTTTTCGTTTCTTCAAATGAAAGTGTCTTAGTTTTGTATTTTAGATTTC